>NZ_PKOZ01000012.1 GCF_002946355.1 Pradoshia eiseniae | reverse complement strand
TACCCTGGCTACTGATAGAATAAATCCATATGAAAAAAGTTCAACCAGAAAGATCTGGCTGAACTCTATAATACGAAAGCCCCCGTTTGTTTAACAATGGTTATCTAATACCTCGCACAATTTTATTTAAAAGTTTGTAATACAGTACCTTGACCATTATTTGATTCAACTTCAGCATATGCTCCATTTATGAAGGTGATTTGTGGTGGAACATGACCGCAATCAATATCGTATAAAATAGGAATTTGAAGCTCTTTTGAAAATTCTTTATAGACATCTTCAACTGTATAATTTTCAACAGGTGTATTAGCTGGGCTTCTACCAAACATAATACCAGTACAATTCTCAAACCAACCAGCTAATTTCATTTGAACGAGAGTTCTACGTAAGTCAGTGGTTGTTAACTCGCAATTTTCGAGATACCATATGATAGAATCTCCTTCTATATAATTCTTTTTAAAATTCTGTACATCGCCATATGGTGTACCAACTAAGTGCCTAATTGTGTCAATACATCCACCAAGTAATCGCCCCTGCACCTTAACTTTTTCGTTTTCTGTAGATTTCCAGTAAGTTTGTTCTGTTAGATTGAAAATATAAGGAGTAGGGTTATCATTTTGCCATTCTTTCTGATATTTTTTTGATGAATATTGGAGAATCGATTCGCCCTTTTTGGTGGATAAAACAGATTGCCACATTGCTGTCGTATCATCAGAATACTCTCCTCTTAAATCCACTAGATTTGTTCCGTGGGCAGTAGCAACACCAGTTTTCAATGTGATTGCTAACAGAAGCACACTAATATCAGAATAGCCTAATACCCATTTATTCTGTATATTTTCAAAGTCAATATACTCAAGCGTCTCAATAAGTAGTTCTCCACCCCAAGGAGGAATAATTAGTTGTATTTCTCCATTAAGCATCATTTTATTAAACTCTTCCGCACGCTTTTTAGCAGGCGCAGACTTTGCCTTATCCTGAGTCCAAGCAGTTTCACGGCTAATTATCTTAAAACCTTTCTTTTCCATACTTTTAAATGCAGAGTTTAACAATCCATGTAATTCACTTGGTACTCCAGATGATGGTGCAGTTACCCCTATCGTTGTGTCTTTTTCTAAGAATGGATACTTTATCATGTTTATCACCTCCTAATTTTGTATAATTTTAACATTAATATTTAGATAGATATACATCTATTTCTTCCACTAAACTGCCCCTTTTCCTCCATAAGAAGTTCAACATAAAAGATCGTTAATCATTCCCGAAACAACAGCTCCGTTAGTTTAAATACATTCGAAACTAATAGTTATCAAAAGTAATTCTTAAAACACCAAACCACAAGAGACATACTCACTATGCCCCAAGCAACGGTACTTAAAATCCAAAAAATTACGGATTTAGCTTTTGATGAATTTCCCTCGTCTTCTATATTGGCTTTTATAAAAGCTACCTTACTTTCCATACCTTTTTTCATAGAAGCGAGAATAACAAATCCCGTTATTATGAAACCAATAGTTATCCAGAATAATAAGTCCACCTTTTATAGCTCCCTTTCCTTTCAATTCTCTTTATACAACTACTTTACTTCAATAAGGAGTTCAACAGAAAGAAGCATTAATCCTTCCTGTATCAACGCTCCCTGTTAGTTTTAGTGCGTTTGTTCACAAACTTGATTTCCATCTTTCATTTATTACAGGAATGCTGCCCTTTTAGCAGCACAGAGAAAAAGACCACTCTTGAAGCAGTCTTGTACATAAACTCTATTTTTCATTAGAATAATCAATAAGGACTTTTTTACAATCCTCACATAAATAAGCATCTACATAATTAATTGAAAAACGACTTTGATTCGATAATAAAACGGATTCTTTATTTAAACTGGGTTCAATACTCAACTTAGATACTTTTGGTACCCAAGCAAGTCTAGTACCACTTTGTATATAACCCTTTTTCATTTCACTGCCGCAATTAGGACACTCATTCAAAATGATCACTCCTTAATGTAGACTGCTTAATAGAAATGCCATTTTTATATATTCTCTCGACCATTCCAAAAATCCTTCTTCCGCTAACCTGCCGTTTATTCAAAAGCAACAATCCATCCGAAAACAGTCTTTTGAAAAAGTAACATGAGTACCCATACAGTGTGAAATATTTGTTTTGCGGTCGGGTAATAATGGTATGATAACTTCGTAGATGGATAGATAACCTCTAAAGAACACACACTTCATACTCTACATAAAAATCACTAGAATTAGGGAGGAAGGGATGCATGAGAGAACGGAAACGGATTTCCGGAAAAGCATTAGCTGAGATACTCATGGTATCAACGAGACTTGGCTTTACTTCCTTTGGAGGACCAATCGCCCATCTTGGCTATTTTCATGAGGAGTATGTGAAAAGGCGCAAGTGGCTTGATGAGAAGGGGTATGCAGAGCTCGTGGCATTATGTCAATTCCTGCCGGGGCCTGCGAGCAGTCAGGTTGGTATCGGAATAGGGATTGTCCGCGGCGGATTGTTAGGGGGAATCACCTCATTTATCGGATTCACGCTTCCTTCCGTTATTGCGCTGATTTTGTTTGCGCTTTTGCTGGATGGGATGGAAGTGGGTTCAGCGGGCTGGATCCATGGATTAAAGCTAGTAGCGGTAGCGGTCGTCGCCCATGCGATTGTTGGGATGGCCGAGAAATTAACGCCGGATTTGAAAAGAAAAGCAATCGCGCTTATAGCTCTGATCATTACGCTCGTTTGGGAAATGACATTTGCTCAAGTAATCGTCATTGGGCTAGGGGCATTGGCTGGGTATCTCCTATTTAAGCAGGATGGGGAAGATGATGACGCTCCGTTTGAGATTCCTTTGTCGAAGAATCTTGCCGCTGCGTGCCTGGCAGCGTTCTTTGGCCTACTTCTATTACTGCCTATTTTAAGAGAGATAACATCCATTGAATGGATTGCCGTATTTGATAGCTTTTACCGTTCAGGAGCACTTGTATTCGGAGGAGGGCATGTTGTATTGCCTTTGCTCGAGCAAGAAGTGGTGCCGACCGTCTGGGTGAGTGAGGAGGCTTTCCTGGCTGGATACGGAGCGGCTCAGGCTGTGCCGGGACCATTGTTCACCTTTGCTGCATATTTGGGCGCCGTGATGAATGGCTGGGCAGGAGGCTTATTGGCCACCGCAGCGATTTTCTTGCCTGCTTTCCTGCTCATTGTCGGGACCCTGCCATTTTGGGCGAATCTTCGCCAAAACCCAGCGATGAAGGGGGCGTTTATGGGCGTGAATGCCGCTGTGGTCGGCATCCTGATTGCCGCCTTTTATCAGCCGATTTGGACAAGTACGATTAAGGGTGCGACAGATTTTGCCGCTGCAGCAGTTCTCTTCAGTATGCTAGCATATTGGAAGCTTCCGCCTTGGAGCGTTGTAGTGGCAGGTGCCTTGTTTGGTATCGGGTTAGATGTTCTAACTAAATAGGAGCTATTTAGGGAAGTGCCCAGTACAGAAATGAACTGGGCCTTTTCATGCGCAAAGGGCACCACCTATTGGAGTGCCCTTGATATATGAAAGCTTATGCTTCAAGCTTAAGCAGCCCGTCGGTAATCTTATAGACCTTGTCGCAATAATCAATCAGTCTTGTGTCATGTGTGACGACGATGGTCGTCTTTTTGTTCTGCTTAGTCGCAGCCTTCAGCATATCCATGACCTCAAATGCCCGGTCTGAGTCCAAGGATGCAGTCGGTTCATCTGCGAGAATGATGCTTGGGTCTGTATAAAGAGCCTTGGCAATCGCCACACGCTGACGCTGCCCGCCGGATAAATCAGAGGGAAAGCTGTTCAGCAGCTCACCAATGCCAAGCGAGTCATACATTTGCTCTAGCTGATCTTCTCTTAGATTATCCTTTTTGACCTTATCGAGCAGCTTCATTTGCTGCTGGACGGTCAGGAATGGAACAAGATTAGACGATTGCAGGACAAAACCAATCTCTTTTAGTCTGAGTGATGCTCGTTTCTTCTCTTTTAGATCGATCAGATTGTTTCCGTTAATGAGCACATCCCCATTGCTCGGGGTTTGAAGTCCACCGGCAATCGTCAAGAAGGTACTTTTGCCTGAACCGGAAGGGCCGATGACGGCGATGAGCTCTCCAGCCTCTGCTATGAAATTGGTTGGCTTCAATGCCTCGATTTCTGTCTTGCCTGATTTGAAGACTTTATTAACCTCTTTAAGTTCTAATAATGCCATATTCATTATCCTCCTATCGCTCTTAATGGATCGATTTTCACGATGGTTTGCACGGAGAATAGGGCTCCGAGCACTGATACGACAACTAGGATGGCTGCATAAAGAGCCATGTCCGCATAGTTAAAGGCAACAGGAACGGCGGCTGGCAGGAAGAAGCCGGTAAGAAGCGTTAGACCAAACCCTACTATGACCCCGAATAGTGCGAGCAGGAAGGTTTGCGCAATGACGGAGTTGGATAAATAGCGATTGGATATTCCTTGCGCCTTCATAACTCCAAAAATACTAATCTTCTGAATCGTCAGCACGTAAAGGAAGATAGCAAGAATGACGGCTGAAACAATAAATAAGAAGTAGATCATTAAAGTCAGCGTTAAATTTTGCTCCGTATATCCCGGCATGTTTTCAATAAATGTTTGAGTAGAGACGAGTTGCAAGGAATCATCTACAGAAACGTCATCAAGATTGTCTGCACGCACAATGTAGGCATTGATGAAATCCTCATTGGCTTCAGCTGCTTCCCCGTAACGGACCTTCTGGTAGGTCTCCATGGTTCCATAGAGGACTGGTGCTGCATTAAATTTGGCATCCTCGGTGAAACCGACGATTGTCAATGTTTCTTCGGTCGAAGAGAGCTCAAGCTCGTCGCCCACCTTAAACCCTTCATCCTTCAGTGAATCATCTGCGATGACTTCTCCAGTTTCATTAAAGCTTTCGCCTTCTGTCACATCTGGCATGATGAATTCATCTTCCATGATACCGAAAATCGCTACATTTGCTTTATTGTCACCTGATGTGGCGATGGAATTGAATTGTCCTAACGCGGCTGTTTCAGAGGCACCGTTTCCATCATATTCATCTTTTTCAAAGCTCGATTGAGGGAGATTAATATCTGATTCGTCCGTCAGAATGACCCCTTCTGCCTCCCATTTATCGACGGCCTCCTTATTGAGGTTCTCTAGTCCGTTCGCAAGACCTGATAAGAAGAAGACCAAATAAGAAACGAGTGTAAGTACACCGATAATTAGAGCAAATCTGAGCTTGTTGTTCTTCATTTCATTCCAAGCCAGAAACATATGTCCACATCCTTTTAATGGTTTTATATAATTATTATATAGATAATGTATAACTAATCTTCCCGTTTAGCAAATAATTCAACCTATTTTTTAAAAAAAGATTTTTTGCCTAGATTAACGGTCATGAATAGCTTATGGTAGGGGAAATGAGGAGATGGCAGGTTAGAGGATGTTCATCTGCATGAAACTGACTGAAATGGGGGTGGGGTAAATTGAAAAAGAACAATCTTTTATCCAAATGGAAAGAAAGGCAAGCGAAATATGGAGCATTATTGATTTCCTTCAGCTGCTTGTGCACGGTCATTATTAGTTGGGGAAATAATTGGGTTCTTACATCTATACTGGGTCTAGGGGTATTGATTTGCGGGTCTCTAGGAATCTTTGATATAAGGCGAGCTATAAAGAGGTAATATAGGTTAAGCAGGAGAATTAAGATGTATTGTATTCAAGTCTTGTTTTGTTGCAAGTTATAAGACATTAAAACAGAATTTTAATGGGGGAATCATGTTTGGTGAAAGAATTTTGAATAAGTCTTAATGAACTTACATAAATGTACATACTTGTAATGCTAGAAAGGACAGAAGAGATGAATAAACACCTAGAGAATAAAGTGCAGCTTATGCCTGCAGATGAAAAGGATTTGCCGCTATTCAAAAAGGAATTGCAGGAATCTTTCACGAAGGGGCTAATTGAGAATTTGGGAGATGCAGAGGAGGGTCCTATCCCATCAGATGAGGATATCGAGCAGTCCTTTAACGCTCCTGGAGCGGTCATTTATCATATTTCACTGAACGGTGAAAAGGTTGGGGGTGTGGTCTTAAGAATTGACACCGAAACTCACCGAAATTCGGTCGATTTACTCTTCATTTCATCTAAATCCCATAGCCGTGGTGTTGGTACTCTTGCATGGAAAGCCATTGAAGAATACTATCCGGATACTGAAGTATGGGAGCTCGTGACACCGTATTTTGAAAAACGGAACATTCATTTTTACGTAAATAAATGCGGATTCCACATTGTTGAGTTCTATAATCAGTTTAACCCGGATCCGCATCAATCCAGTGAAAATAAGCATCAGGATAACATTAGTTCTTTAGAGGAATATGAATTTTTTAGGTTCGAAAAAGTGATGAAAAAGTGATGGTAATGGGAGTTGTCCAATTTGATGGAGCTCGTAAGAAATAATGAGGAGATTGTAATCATCCTATATTGTTGTATTATTTTAGAGGTTAACGTGAGCTACTTAAAGGATTACAAAGATATTCAAAGAGGATTAAGTGAAATATCCTCCGAGGATGAGTTGGTTATAAATCCGAATTCACTATCCTTGATATTATTTGGGTTAATGTTTAATTTCTTTCGCAGATGGCTGATATATATCCTTGCAATAGTGATCACGGGCAATATCCTTGTGAGTATGGTTTCATTCATTTTATTTGTCATTGGTTTATATGATACCATCTATCATTCTCGTCTGGAAAAGCTGAAAAAATCAAAAATGGGGTTATACTTGGCGGGTCTGGACACACTTTATATTTCCATTTTCATCATATACCTTTTTATTGCTAGAATTCTTTCGTAAACGTAGAAAGGGGTGACACAAAATGTGTCACCCCTTGTCTGTTGAACAGACTCCCATTAAAAGTACCTATTCTTATTTAGCTATGCGTGCTACGACTTTTTTCAGTTCCATAAGAATGACGGCGGCAAGCGCTAAGCCAGTTGCGATCGCCCACTCATGCCAACCGAATGCAGCTGGGATGGAGAAAACCTCCCGCGCGCCCGGCAAAATGGTAATCGTATATAACACTAAGCAAAACGCGACTGCTCCGAGCACGTATTTATTGCTGAATAAACCAACTTCAAAAATAGTTTGCTTATTGGAGCGCGCTGCAAACGTCTGTAATGTTCGTGCCAGAATCAATGTTGTGAAGGCCATAGCCACACTGATTTCCTCGGATTGCTGCAGACCGATATATTGTGAAATAATAACCGCAATTCCGATTAAAGTACCACGTACTATTACATCCTGCATCGTTCCTCCAGCAAAGATTCCTTCTTGGATATTTCGCGGCTTGCGCTTCATGACGTCAGGTTCAGATTTCTCCATCCCAAGCGCTATTGCTGGCAGGGAATCGTTGACCAAGTTAATGAAGAGCAGCTGCAACGCTGTAAACGGATTGACCCAGCCGATGATCAAGGCAAATAAAATGGCGATGATTGATCCAACATTTCCTGCAAACAAATAAGCAATCGCCTTTTTGATATTATCAAATACGGTTCTACCGACAGCTACCGCTTTTACAATCGAAACAAAGTTATCGTCTGTGAGAATCATGGCAGCTGCATCCTTGGCAACATCGGTGCCGCTTCCCATCGCCACGCCGATATCTGCCTGCTTCAAAGCAGGGGCATCATTCACGCCATCTCCTGTCATGCTCGTAATCTGGCCTTTTCTTTGCCATGCACGAACAATCCGGATTTTGTTTTCAGGGGAAACACGTGCATAGACAGAAATCTGCTCAAGTTTGCGATCAAGTTCCTCATCGGACATTGCATCAAGCTCCTGACCCGTAACAGCAATATCGTCTTCATCCATTAAGCCGATTTCCCGTCCAATCGCTTGTGCTGTTGTTTTATGGTCCCCCGTTATCATGACTGTGCGAATACCGGCTTTCTTCGCCTCCTCAATCGAGTCATAAACCTCTTCGCGTGGAGGATCAATCATGGCGGTTAACCCGACTAATACTAAATCATGCTCATCCTGAATGCCAGCCTCTGTCTTATCTGCCGCAATTTCTTTATATCCATAAGCCAAGACCCGCAAAGCGTTTTTGGAGAACTCTTCGTTCGCATTCTGAAAGCGTCCAAGAAGTTCATCTGTCAGCGGCTGTTTCTTTCCATCGATTAAAACGAAGCTGCACCGTTCAAACATGACATCAGGTCCGCCTTTAACAAGCATTGCCTTCTGATGATTGAATGTATGGATGGTTGTCATCAGCTTGCGGTCAGAGTCAAATGGAATTTCCGCTTCCCGAGGGAAACGTTCGCGAATATCCTGATAAGGTTTATTGACTTTATTGCTGAATGCAATTAAGGCCACTTCTGTCGGATCGCCTAGCTCTTTGCCTTCTTCATTTATATGCGCGTCATTACATAAGGCCGCTATATGTATTAAGGCTTTTTCGCTATCTGACCATGTATTTGGGTCGCTCGGAAATGACTCTTTTTTCCCCGTCGGCAAATAATAATCTACCACGGTCATTTTATTTTGTGTTAAGGTACCCGTCTTGTCTGTGCAAATCACGCTAGTTGAGCCTAGCGTTTCAACGGCAGGAAGTTTTCTTATAATCGCATGCTGCTTGGCCATTTTACTCGTACCAACAGACAGCACAATCGTAACAATGGAGGATAATGCTTCAGGTATAGCCGCAACTGCGACTGCAACAGCAAACATTAACGCATTCAAAATACCAACAGTCATATCTGCTGTTGTATCTGAAAGCCATAGTCGACCTGTTTCAACGCCAAATATGACAATACATAGCAATAATATGGCTATGCCAAGCTTTTTGCTGAATACCTCGAGCTTGCGCTGCAATGGCGTTGCCTTCTCCTCAGCACTCTCTATCAAGCCTGCAATCTTGCCAATTTCCGTTTCACTGCCGGTTCCAGTTATGACAACTGTTCCGCGTCCATATACAACCATGGCCCCGCTATAGACCATGTTAAAGCGATCGCCAAGCGGTACATTGCCTTCTATAATATCCGAATATTTCTCAACAGCCTCTGATTCTCCTGTCAGCATACCTTCTTCAAGCTTTAAGCTGCCTGATTCTACTACCCGTCCATCTGCTGGCACATAATCACCAGCCTCCAATAAAACAATATCGCCCCTAACCAGCTCGCGAGCTGGAAGTGTCTGCCTCACACCATCACGTAAAACCTTTGCTTCTGGTGCTGACAATTGCCTTAATGCATCAAGCGAGCTTTCAGCTTTTCTCGTTTGGATCACACTGATAACCGCATTGATCATCAATACGGCAAAAATAATGATTGACTCTATTATTTCGCCTAAGATGATCTGAACGATTGCTGCAATTAGCAAAACAATAACCATTGGGTCTTTGAAGTTTTCTAGAAATAACTTCCAAATAGGATCCTTTTCTTTCGCAGCAAGCTCATTGAAACCATCGCGTTCCAACCGTTTTTTTGCCTCGGCTGAGGATAATCCCTTCTCGGTGCTATCTGTCGCCTGCAATACATCCTCTATGCTACTACTGTGAAATTCCAAAAAAACATCTCCTTTCATAAACAAAAACATTTGATAGCAATTATTCTTTTTCACGTATGATTAAGGTCCAAATATGCAAAAAGAGAACTTTTGCTTGTCGGTTGTTCTTCTTGTCATTATTGCTATATAAAATACTTATACATATATTCTAGCAAAAAAGTAGTTTTGATATGGGGATTTCTAAAAATAACTACTTAAGAGAAATGAACCTATTATCTGCAAAGATAACATTGAGGTTTAGATATAAAAAAGAGCAAAAAAAAAGCCTGGCATTTGCCAGGGAGAAGCTTATGAAGAATAGGTGATTAGGTCCATGATTTGCTCCCAGTTTCGGTCATCTGGGGAAATATTCAATCGGTTGTTGGTCAGTTGTGTTTCTTTGATACCGAGACCGCCGACAAGGTATTTCAATGATGGGTTAATCTTGCTGATAGAGTCTATATAGCTTTCGACAAGGCTTTGGTCTGTTTGGCGTGAGGTGGAGATGGCGAGAATGTTGATATCCTTCTCCTTTATTAAATCAGCAATACCCTCTAGCGGAGTGTCAGCTCCGATATAATAGACTGGATAATGCTTTTCACGCAGAAACAGGGTGAAGAGAATCAAGCCAAGCTGATGATGCTCTCCCTTTGGACAAATGGCCATAATTCTCGGCAAATTAGGAGAGGTCTCAAACACGCTGAAGAATCTAATGGAGCGGTGCAGGATGATATTACTGATCATATGCTCCTTCACGACATGTAGATTGCCTTTCTCCCATTCCTCTCCGACCTTGTACATGAGAGGCACAACAATCGAGTAGAAGACGGTATGATAATTGAATTGGGAGAAATACAAATCAAGCAGACGGTTGCATTTATCGGCTTCGAGTTCAAGCACAGCTGCGTATAATTCATCGATTTGTTTCTTGAATCGCTCTTCAGGATCATTATCGCCTGTGTCCGGCAGAAGTTCCAGCGTCGTCTCCTCAGCCTTCTTCGCCTTAAGCAGGTGCACTGCCTGACTGATGTTCAAGCCATTCTCGTGAATTTGCTTCTTAAGCCACTTCAAATCATTCAAGTTCTCTTCAGTGTACACCCTGTGCCCCGACTCTGTCCGCTCTGGGGTAATGGCTTGATAACGCGTTTCCCAGGAGCGAATCGTCACGGTTGGCATATCTAATAGTTTGGAAACAGCTTTAATATTGTACATCGTCGAACCCTCTTTTATAAAAGTTATAAAATAGTTATACATTTACCATATACCCATTTGAATAAAAAAACAAATATATAAAGCTTGAAAATATCAAAAAAGTTTGGTTTCTGCTTATGACTTCTTCCGGGAAATATTCCATACGGCAAGCCCAAAGAAAATAACCGTAACTCCGACTAAGACAAGGATATGTCCGCCTGCTTGAAATGTCTGGTCACCGAATTTCAGGATGATGCCCAGCTCTTCCCTGAAAGATGACCCGATATTTGCAGGTAAATCGCCAAAGGCTGTCTCCAGCGGCTCACTCATAAATACTTGCCGGAATAGGACCCCGGAATGAGTGACAGGGAAGATCTTCACGACAAGCTGAACGGCATCAGGAAGATTGCCTATCGGGATATAAATGCCGGTCAAAAAGCCGATTAAGGTACCGATGACTGTACTGGCCGTTGCAAAGGCATTGGTGCTTGAAAAGAAGCTGACTAGAAAGAACACCATGGCACTAGATGAAAGAACAGATAGCAGAATGAGTCCAAATACTTTCAAGATGCCAAGCAAAGGGAGCAATTCTCCGCCATTAGCGACTATGTAAATTTCAGCAAGAACAAACGTAATTACGCACATGATGATGCCGACCATGAAGGAGCTTATGACATATCCGCCTGCGATTTGGTACCTCTTTAAGGGGGAAGCGTAGAAATCCTTTGCGTTTCCTTTGGCACGGTCTTCAACCATCGTGCCAAAGGCCCCGAGTGTCGTAGTGACGGAAGTGACAGCGAGTAGCCCTCCCATGATCCAGCTATCCATCAGGAATCTGGCATCATTGATTTCTGTCATATCCTGCGCGATTGTATCGCCAAGGAAGAGGACATACAGGCCGATAATGATGATGACGGCCAAGAGGGAGAAAAAGACCGTGCTTTTATCCCGGAAAAACAACCGCAAATTACGCTCGGCTAGATTAAACATTGGCTCGTATCTCCTTTCCTGTGATGTTAATGAACACATCATCCATCGTCCCGTGCTGCACTTCAAAGCGATTGATTAATGGCTCTGTGAGCTTAAGCATGGATAAGGCCTCTGCGGTTGATGAGAGTTTAATGATTATAAGCTCATTTTTCTCCATATAAGGAATATCATGTTCCTCTAGCAGCCTGGCTAATGCCTGATGGTCCGTTGGTTCAATTTTGAGAGTATCTGAGCTGTATGTGTTGCGCAGGGAAAATGGGGTGCCCTTTGCGACAATACGGCCATCATCAATAATGACGATATAATCTGCTGAGGCCGCTTCTTCCATATAATGTGTTGTCAAAAAGACAGTCAGGCCACTTTCCTTTTGCAAGCGGGCGATTGTTTCCCAGACGCTGCGCCTTGTCTGAGGGTCAAGTCCTGTTGTTGGTTCATCAAGAAAAAGAATCTTTGGTGTATTTACTAGAGCCCGCGCGATATCTGCCCGCCGTCTCTGCCCGCCGGATAATTTGCCATATGGACGGTCGATAAATTCCATGACATCGGCTGAAATGGCTGCCTTCTCTACACGTTCTTTTATCGCAAGCTTCGGAACCTTATAGAATCTGGCGCGAGTGAGCAAATTTTCGCGTACGGTTAGAAGGGGGTCGAGCAGACTCTCTTGGAATACAACTCCGATAGACTCCCGGATATCCTGGTCTTCTATACCTAATCTGCAGCCATTAATAAATGCCTCGCCTGAGTCTGGTTTCAACAATGTACAAATCATATCGATGGTCGTGCTTTTGCCTGCGCCATTTGGACCGAGAAACGCGAACAGCTTTCCGCTTTCCACATAGAAATCAATGCCCTTTACCGCTTGCAGGTTTCCGAATGTCTTTGAAAGACCATGAACCTCAATAATCTTATTCATCATGAAGACACCTCACTTCCTTTACGAAATTAGTTAGCGTGAATTTTCCGTATATACAGATAATTATATACACCGTAAGTCACTTATGGCTTGCGGTATATGGGAAAATAACCAAATTATATTGGCAGCCGCACCAAAAAATTAAATTTCTGTGAGTCCAAAACATATATGGACGTTATTTACAAATTAAGGTAAACTGAATTCAGAATAGATAAACAAATAAAGAGCGCACCGGATTTTCCTTGGGTCTCTGTTATATTATGTTGTTGATATCGGCTGTATTTTTGTACAAGATAGCTTAAGCTTTCTTGCTCGATCAGTTTTGTAGAGGTTGAATTCTCTTGATATCAATAATGATATAACAGGGTCCCTTTTTATTTTCCAATAGGGGGAGGAAAAAGGATGAAAAGAACAAAGGTGTCTGGCATTATTCTATCTTTATCATTGGCAATGGGAGTATTGGCCGGGTGCGGCGGAGAGGACGCAGGGGGGACCGGTGACGAAGCAATTAAGATTGGGGCAAATCTCGAATTATCCGGAGGTGCGGCCTCTTACGGACAATCCATCATGGAAGGGATGGAGCTGGCGATTGAGGAAATCAATAAGGATGGTATTAACGGCAAGAAGCTAGAGATTGAGAAGTATGATAATAAATCAGATGCCGCTGAGGCTACAACAGGTGCTTTGAAGCTCATTACCCAGGAAAAAGTGGATGTCATCGTTGGAGCGGCAACGAGCACGAATACACTCGCACAGGTTGATATTGCCAATGAAAATAAGGTGCCGCTAATCACGCCGACTGGGACAAATGAAACAATCACCGTAAAGGATGGCAAGGTAAATGATTATGTCTTCCGTACATGCTTTATCGATCCGTTCCAGGGAACTGTTGCCGCCAACTTTGCGAAAGAACAATTTAAGGCAAAGACGGCGGCCGTTTATATTGATAGCTCCAGTGATTACTCGAAGGGACTGGCTGCAGCATTCAAGAAGGCCTTCACAGATGGAGGAGGGAAGATTGTCGCAGAGGAAGCCTTTGTTCAAAAGGATACGGATTTCCAATCTACCTTAACACGAATCAAGAAGGCAAATCCTGATTTTGTGTTTGTTCCTGCTTTCTATGAAGAGGTAGGTCTGGTGTTAAAGCAAGGTCGTGAAATCGGTCTTGATGTGCCATTTATGGGCGGAGATGGCTGGGATTCTCCGAAACTGCTCGAGATAGCGGGAGCAGAGTCACTGGAGAATACTTTTATCACGAACCATTATTCGTCAGGAGATCCGGCGGAGAACATTCAGAAATTCGTTAGTGCTTTTAAAGAGAAATACAAAGATAAGTCTCCGGATGCTTTTGCCGCACTTGGCTATGATACTGCCTATTTCATTGCAGATGCCGTCAAAAGAGCAGGAGATAATCCTACCCCAGAGAAGATTAAAGAAGCCCTCGCTGACACTGATGGACTAGATCTTGTATCAGGCAAGCTGACTATTGATGAGAACCATAATCCAATCAAAGCAGCTGCCATCTTAAAATATGAAAATGGCAAACAAATCTTTGAGACGAATATAAAACCATAATTAGACCAATAGGGGGCAGATAGAGTCCCCTATTTTTCTACTATTCTAGTAACCAGGGGGTCAAATATGGAATTTATCCAGCAGCTCGTGAACGGTATATCGCTCGGGAGCATTTATGCGCTCATTGCGCTCGGCTATACGATGGTTTATGGGATTGTCAAATTGATTAATTTCGCCCATGGCGATGTCTTTATGGTCGGATCTTTTGTCGGGTTTTATGCGATTACCTTCCTTGAATTATCCTTTTTGCCGGCATTGCTTCTAGCGATGGCCGCTTGTGCAACCTTAGGGGTGCTGATTGAACGCATTGCCTATAAGCCGCTTCGGAATGCGACCCGTATTGCGGCTCTTATCACGGCAATAGGTGTCTCGCTTTTCATAGAATATGGAATGATTTACATTAGGGGCGCACAGATTGAGGCTTATCCTAATAATGTGGTGCCGTCTGCGAACATTGATATCCTTGGTGTGACAGTCAAAAGCCAGTCAATTTTAATCCTCGGTGTGGCGATTTTGCTCATGATATTGCTGCAAATCATCGTTCATCGCACGAAGATTGGGAAGGCAATGAGGGCGGTTTCCTTTGATGCGGATGCAGCTAAATTGATGGGAATCAGCGTCAATAATACAATTTCGGCGACCTTTGCGATAGGTTCAGCACTTGCCGGGGCAGCAGGCGTCATTTTCGGGGTGTATTATACACGAATTGAACCGTTAATGGGTATTCTTCCAGGCCTGAAGGCATTCGTTGCGGCTGTTCTTGGGGGTATTGGGATTATTCCGGGAGCGATGGTCGGAGGCCTTTTGCTTGGCATGATTGAGGCGCTGGTCAGTGCCGCGGGCTTCTCATTATGGAGGGATGCGGCTGCTTTTATCGTACTCATCCTTATTCTCCTTTTCATGCCTCAAGGCTTATTCGGAAAAAATAAGAAAGAAAAAGTATAGGGGATGGGGGCAATGGCGATTTTCAGAAGAATGAATGGTTTTTTTGGAATAATGATTTTTGCGCTTCTATTTTTCTTTATTATGCAATACATCATTTCTGCTGGGATACTAGGAAGCTTCTATACAAATATGATTATCACGATGGGCATCAATATCATTATGGCTGTCAGCCTTCATTTGATTTTGGGCATAACCGGGCAATTCTCGATTGGACAAGCCGGCTTTTTGGCTGTAGGGGCATTTGTATCAGCAATCATGACAATGAAATTGGATATTCCTTTTCTTTTGTCGATTCTCATCGGCGGAATCATTGCAGCAGCAGTCGGAATGCTTATCGGGATTCCTAGTCTGCGCTTGAAGGGGGATTATTTAGCCATCGCCACCCTCGGTTTTGGGGAAATCGTGCGCATTATTTTTTTGAACATGGATTATGTAGGGGGAGCATCAGGGATGATGGTCACACATAAAACGACATGGGGATGGCTGTTCTTTTGGATGATGGTTACGATTCTTGTCGTAAGGAATTTCACAAATTCAACTCATGGCAGGGCCTGCATATCAATTCGGGAGGACGAAACGGCCTCTGATGCCATGGGTATCAACACAACCTATTATAAGGTGGCTGCCTTTGTCATTGGCGCCTTCTTCACCGGGATTGCAGGTGCTTTGTATGCCCATAATTTTTATTTCATCCAACCGGCCAATTTCAATTTCCTCAAATCCTTTGATATTTTGATTCTTGTTGTGCTGGGAGGGCTCGGAAGCCTTTCTGGTACGGTTATTGCTGCTGTGCTGCTGACGTTTGTGACAACCTTCTTGTCTGATTACCCAGAGACAAGAATGCTCCTCTATAGCTTGGTGTTAATTGTGATGATGATCTATCGTCCGCAGGGGTTACTGGGTACAAGAGAAATCTCCAGCTTATTTTCGAGAAAAACAAAAGGGGGCCCGAAGGATGGAAACCAGCAAACCATTGCTTAGCGTAGAGCAATTATCCATACAGTTCGGCGGTCTGAAGGCTGTGAGTGATGTCTATATGGAGCTTGCATCTGGCGAACTTTGCGGATTAATTGGACCGAATGGGGCAGGAAAAACAACGCTCTTTAATTTGCTGACAGGCGTTTATGTACCAACAGAGGGGACGGTCACATTCAATGGTCACAGGCTGAATAAGCTTGCTCCATACAAAATTACTCGCAAAGGGCTTTGCCGAACCTTCCAGAACATACGCCTCTTTGGTGAGCTTTCGGTTATCGATAATGTCAAGGTTGCCTATCATTCTCAAGCCTCGCACTCCATGCTGAGTTCTATTCTGCGGCTGCCGGGCCATTTTAAGGGGGAGAAAGTGATCGAAGAGAAGGCGTTTGAGCTGTTGGAGATTTTTCAGCTGGAGCTGTATAAGGATGAGAAGGCAAAAAATCTCCCTTATGGCATGCAGCGAAGACTAGAAATTGCGCGAGCGCTCGCCGGAAATCCCAGCCTCTTATTGCTTGATGAACCGGCAGCAGGCATGAATCCGAAGGAAACAGAGGAGTTAATGGGGCTGATTGGTCAAATTAAGGAGCGTTTCAGCCTGACGATCCTTTTGATTGAGCATGACATGCAGCTTGTAATGGGCGTGTGTGAACGTATCTATGTGCTGGACCATGGTCAGCTGATTGCACATGGCACACCTGAAGAGATACGCAATAATCCTCTCGTTATAGAGGCTTATCTGGGAGAGGAGGTAAGCTGATGCTGCAAATTGAGAATATCACTGTCTATTATGGAAACATCCAGGCAATTAAAGGAGTTACACTCGATATTCAGGAAGGCGAAATCGTTACCTTAATCGGGGCGAACGGCGCAGGAAAAAGCACATTGCTGAAGACAATCTCCGGTCTTTTGAAGCCAAAGGATGGCCAAATTATTTATGAAGGAAAGCCGATTGGGGGCAAAGCTGCCCAAGCAATCGTGAAGCAAGGAATATCCCATGTGCCTGAAGGAAGGAGAATCTTCGCCAATATGACCGTGGAAGAAAATTTGCAGCTCGGGGCCTATCTTCGCCGCGATCGCGCTGGTATTAAAAAGGACATGGAGCAAGTATATGAATTATTCCCTCGTCTTTTGGAGCGGGTGAAGCAGCAGGCAGGTACATTGTCTGGCGGTGAGCAGCAAATGCTCGCAATGGGAAGGGCCCTGATGGCCAAGCCAAAGCTTTTGCTGCTTGATGAGCCTTCTATGGGCCTTGCCCCGCTGCTTGTGAAGACCATCTTTCGCATCATTGAAGAAATTAAGGCGACAGGAACGACGATTTTACTTGTTGAGCAAAATGCCCATTTAGCCTTATCAATCGCAGACAGAGCCTATGTGATGGAAACGGGCAGAATTGTCCTTTCAGGCAAAGCGAATGAGCTTACTGAAAGTGAAGAGGTGAAGATGGCTTATTTAGGCGGCCATTAATCGGCAGGAAGGCTTGCCCCAAGCTGTCACGAAAGAAGAGGACTGCCAGGGGGCAGGCCTTTTTTATATACAGCTCATCGTCCTATCTCTGTACTTCTTAGGAGGATCTCAGAAATTTTTTGATTATGTGCTTTTTAGGTTTTTATTCATCTTAGCTGAAGAAAAAAACTATCCGCAGCGACCAAATAGAAGAGAATGGCGATGACAAGCCCAACCATATAGTCCTTATGTCCTTTCTCTTTAATGATAAATTGTTCAATGGAGGTTAAAAGGAAGCCAGTTCCTAGCATTAGCTGCATAAGGGCATAATCGTTCGAATTCCCCGCTATAAAATACGCCAAAAAAGCACCCCCAAACATTATCATTTGTCCATACATAAGAGGCGTGATGCTTCTTTCTATGTCCTCAAAGAACACGTTCATAATTTTTTTAAGAAATGCATTCATTTAAATTATTCCTCCCAAATACCTGCATGTTTACTCGCAGAAATAGAGTTTTGTTTCCTCCAATCCGCGTATCTCTATAAATTCTATGAATACAGGTGTATACCTTCTTTTCCTAATCTGCTGTATATGGAAGAGAGGGGTTTTTTCATTTATCCCGAGCTATGTTCTATAAGTTTCTCTTATGGATGCACTTTGTAAATGAGTCATTTTCTTTATGATGATGCACGCATATGCTAAGGGGGAGGTGATGGAGGATGGAATATATTCTTATTTATCTGATTGGTTTTATAGCAACGACAGTTGGCACATTGGCAGGTGGAGGAGGATTGATTAGTTTTCCTTCCATGCTGCTTTTAGGCGTGCCGGTTCATTCAGCAATTGGAGCGAATAAAGTTTCCAATACAGTGAGCTCATTTACGAGTTTTTGGCATTTATATAGAAAGGGAAAAGTGAATTGGAAGGAGTCCTTCTGGATTATGCCGGTTAGCATAATTGGCGGTATTGCCGGAGGTATGACTGCGACAATCATGTCTGCTTTTATGCTGAACATAGTGGCGAGTATATTCTTATTGTTTGGTTACATTATTTCATTTTTGGGTAAAGGGAATTTCAAGAACCAGGATAAAGAGCTTCCTATAAATAAATACAGTCTTTCCGGTCTTTTTGGGATTGGTATGTTTGACGGGATGTTTGGACCTGGTCAGGGGACCTTGCTGCTTAACCTATTTGGTTATTTTAATCTCTCTTATATCAAAGCAGTCGCACTCGTTCGTCTTGCTACTGTTTCTAGCTGTATGGGAGCTGCTGTGACCTATATTGTTTCCGGGAATATCATCTGGGCGGTTACGCTGTCCCTGATGCTTGGTTCCATAACAGGTGCTCAGCTTGGTGTTCGGATTGCCGAGAAATTAAACCCTCAATATGTTAAGCCGATTCTACGCTTCATGACGCTTCTGCTGCTTATTCAGCTATGGATCAATCAATTTGCTGACAATTTTTAAAGCAGCTATGGGCAACTACAACATGTGGATTTAATTGTATGTTTAGTTAATACTTGCTCCGGCTGGCAGGCATTAATTAAATATATGATGCAGCATGTGTTTTCACAATTTTGAGGAGGTTTATCAATGGAAAACTCGATTTATGCATTACTTCCGCCCTTAGTGGCAATTGTTATGGTAGTGCTGACAAGAAAGATTTTGTTATCGCTTGGTGTTGGCATCATAGTATCCGCATATATGCTAGCTGATTTTAAATTTGGGGAAACAGCCGCTATTACATGGGATGCAGCTAAAGGAATTTTCATATCAGATGGAGCATTGAACCTGTCCAATATTTATATTATTGCTTTTATCCTTCTCCTGGGACTTATTACGGTCTTCATCTCAGTCAGCGGCGGCAGTCGAGCCTTTGGAGAATGGGCGATGAAGAGGGTGAAGACAAGAACGGGAGCGCAGCTTGTCGCAGCCATACTTGGTATCCTTATCTTTATTGACGATTACTTTAATGCGCTTGCTGTCGGACAAATTGCGCGTCCTATTACAGACCGGCAAAAGGTTTCAAGAGCTAAGCTTGCCTATATCATTGATTCATCATCAGCGCCAATTTGTGTAGTTTCGCCGGTATCCAGCTGGGGAGCTTATATTATTGCTTTGCTTGCCATTATATTTGCCCAGCATCAGTATACGGAGTACGGGGCCTTTACGGCCTTCCTTCAAATGTCTGCCATGAATTATTATGCGATTGCCGCTATTGCTATGGTCTTTCTTGTGGCTGTCCGTAATTGGAATATAGGCCCTATGAGGGCGCACGAGGAGCGGGCAGTTATAAAGGGAGAAGTATATGATCCGGAAAAGTCCATTCCAGGTGAATTGAAACAAAAGCTGGAAACGAGCCGGAAAGGAAGCATCTATGATTTGCTTTTGCCTATCTTGACATTGATTGTTGGAACGGTTGCGGCCATGATTTGGACAGGATTAACTGCCATATCCGGCAAAGTAACTGTATTGGGTGTCCTTGAAAATACGGATGTAACAAAATCACTTGTCATTGGAGGGCTTGTAGGATTAATAGTAGCGCTGACTATGTTTGCTAAGCAAGTTTTCTATCATAAAGCAATTAAGGGGAAAGTATTTGGGAAAAGCTTTTTGCAGGGGATTGTCACCATGCTTCCAGCAGTGTATATCCTATTGCTAGCATGGATGCTTGTTGATCTCATTAGTCGGCTCGAAGTGGGTGATTATTTAGCAGGACTTGTTCAACAGTCCAATTTAAATACCGCCTTTCTGCCGTTAATGCTGTTCCTTGTGGCGGGAGTGATGACATTTGCTACCGGGACATCATGGGGATCGTTTGGAATACTCCTGCCTATTGCCGGGGAAATTGCAATGGCAGCAGATCCTGCCATGATGCTGCCTGCAATGGCAGCCGTTCTTGCAGGGGCGGTATTTGGAGACCATTGTTCACCTATATCTGATACAACCATTCTTTCATCCACAGGCGCTGGTTCTAATCATATGGATCACGTGATGACACAGCTTCCTTATGCGCTTATATGTGCGGGTGCTTCCATCGCGGGTTATCTGGTTCTTGGATTTACAGGGAGCATATGGATTTCGTTGTTGATTGTACTAGGATTAATTGGTTCACTTACTATTGTGATAAAGCCAGATGCTAGGATGGAACAGAGGATTGACAACAGGTTGATAGATTCATAATGGTAGTGAAGGAGGAAGCGAAAAGGTTTCCTCCGCTTTAATTATTTTTGTAGGTTTATCCAAGAGAAGGTAGGGTATATGGAATGATATTAATGTCGTATTTGTTCAATCTGAATAAGTACGGTGTAGAGTGTCAGGAATTAGTATACTGTTTCATTTTTTAGTTTCCATTATCATGGTAAAATGAGCATGCATGAAATCATTTTAATAAAACAATTGAATCTATAAGGAAGCAGACATATGAAAACAGGGAGCACATTATTACAAATATATGTCGAAAGATGAAAGCGCGTCACGATTTAGGAATAACTCTACTGATATGGGCAGAAATTGATGACTTTGAGTCAGTCTGATGCTTTAATAAATGATTTGATGAATGAAGTGAAATATCGGAATCTAAGCTGGATAACGGGCAGTGAAAGCTGGAATCTATGACGGCGCTTTTATAATCGAGTGATTATTTTTCATATTTCGACTTTATGTATATGGGTTGCCAACCTGTTTTCTGTCTGTTAATATAATATCTATCGTGCTTGCGGGTGTAGTTTAGTGGTAAAACCTCAGCCTTCCAAGCTGATGATGAGGGTTCGATTCCCTTCACCCGCTTTAACAACGCAGTGTTTCGTAACGGAGAGTACGAAGCATTGCGTTTTTTATTTGTCTATTTTGGGATTTTCACGGCTTAATAGATGGATGGATGATTCTCCTCCATGTACTTGGAGGAACATTTTTGAGATAGCTTCAAGCATCCCGCGGGCTTGGTCTATGGAGTGGTCATGATGGAAATACACCACTTGTATGGCTTCCTTTGTTTCATCATGAACGCTCGTCCTGACAGAGTCCACAAAAGGGCTGCCAAATGGGCCATCCTCATCAAATGTCCCTATGATTCCATTCAATGTATTCCTGCGTCCGTTTAGCCCCTCATAGCTGTCAGCATCATGGCCAATTTTGATTAACACATCGCCCTTGATGGTTTTGGCGTCATAGATTCCGAGAGGGATTTCATATTGGAGTGAGAAGAAATTATTCAGAGCAATCGCAGAGTTTCCAGTCGGAGCAGATGGCTCTTTTTTTATTCTTCTATATAATGCTTCGACGGATGGACGATATCTTGACGGATCAGCCCCTGTTTGTTTGAAAATCTTTCGCCATGCAACAATACCTGTATATTCGGCCCAAGTCTTTGTTTGAAGCTCTGTGTGCAGGTTTTCTATGTATAGCTGCAGGCGGCCGACAAGCATTGAAGGTATATTTCCTGCTTCCATACCCTCATAATGAATAATGCCGAACTTAACATCGCCGGCTTGTGTGAAGAGTTGTTCGTCTGCTTTTATGTGTAGCATACAAATACCTCCCTGTTTGTCCTGGAAATAGTATACCATATAAGAAGAATCGATTCGAAGAAAGGAGAGGGGATAAGGGATGAATCATCAGCAGCTAAAGCAAGATTTGATAGAATACAGCAAGACAATCGGGATTGATAAGATTGGCTTTACTACAAGTGACCCCTTTCTTGAGTTAAAGAATCGGCTCATTGAACAGCAAAAAAGAAATTATGCATCCGGTTTTGAGGAACCGAATTTAGATAAACGTACGGACCCGAAGCGACTTATGCCTGAGGCAAGGTCCATCATCGCCATCGCGGTTGCTTATCCTTCTCGGCTCCATAACGCACCGAAAAGCAGGAAAGGACAGAGGCGCGGCATCTTCAGCCGTTCCTCTTGGGGGCTTGATTACCATCATGTTGTGAAGGATCGCTTAAAGAAGGTGGAAGCCTTCATACAGGAAAGGGTGCCGGATGCGCTGCTGAAATCAATGGTTGATACGGGTGAATTGGCCGATCGTGCCGTTGCAGAACGGGCAGGCATAGGCTGGAGCGGGAAAAACTGTTCGGTCTTAGATCCGGAGTATGGCTCTTATATGTACTTAGGGGAAATAATCACAAATATTCCGTTTCTTCCGGATGCACCGATGGAGGATTTATGCGGCACATGTACGAAATGTCTGGATGCCTGTCCGACAGGGGCGCTAGTGGCTGGGGGACAAATCAATGCAAAGCGCTGCATCTCGTTTCTGACTCAGACGAAGGAATTGATTCCGGCTGAGTTCAGGGATAAAGTCGGAAACCGTTTATATGGCTGTGATTCCTGCCAGACATCATGCCCATATAATAAGCGCGTTGACTTTCATCTTCATCAGGAGCTGGAGGCTGATCCGGAGATTGCAAAACCGGAATTGCTTTCCCTTCTGAGCTTGAGTAATCGTGCGTTTAAAGAGCAGTATGGAAGTCTCTCTGGAGCTTGGAGAGGGAAAATGCCAATCCAGCGTAACGCCATTCTCGCGCTGGCTCATTTCAAGGACCCCGAGCATATCGGGCCGCTTGCTGAATTGCTCAAAAAAGACGCTCGTCCTGTCATCAGGGGAACGGCTGCCTGGGCGCTCGGCAAGATTGGGGGAATTGAGGCGGCGGTCATTTTAAAAGAGTGCTTGGCAATGGAGCAAGAGGAGCTTGTCCGCACGGAAATAGAATCGGCAATTGCTAAACTTGAGAAGCTGGGGGAATGACCCCAGCTTTTTTTCATATTTTTATAAGGGAGAGGAGGATGAATGAATGAAAGAGAAGCTTGAGAACTTGCTTAAAGAGCGAATTGCCTTGCTTGCCGGGGAAAGAAAACAATCCAGGTCATCACAAAATGAACGCCTAATGAAAAAGAAAAAAAGCCTCAAGCAGCGGGGAGGCCATCTCGTTAAGGTGATGGGAAGAGGAAATATCGAGAAAATGACGGAGCGGGAGGCCATCTATACGATTCATTGGTCTTTTGCTATCAAGCATGGGGATCAGTTTTATATAGAAGAGGAAGTGGAGCGGAGGAGGGCGGACTTCTCCTCAGGTGAACTTATTGGAGATATAGAGCTGATTGTGCCCAGCGATGGAGAGCTTGACCGGAATTGGATGGTTAGCGATACCATGCGCAGCTGGCCGGCTTTTCGATATGACCGGCTGAAGGCAGTGCAATATGCAGAGCGGTGGTGGAATGAATTTAATCCATCCTACCCGAAATTCAATGATGATTGTACAAACTTCATCTCCCAGTGCCTCCATGCCGGAGGAGTCCCGATGTGGGGACAGCCAGAGCGGACGAGGGGCTGGTGGATAGATGGAAAGAGCAATTGGAGCTATAGCTGGACGGTCGCTCACGCCTTTATGCTGATGCTTAAAGGAGCCGGCTGGACAGTCGAGGTTGAGAGTCCGAGCGAGCTCGTGATGGGTGATATCATTTGCTATGACTTTGAAGGAGATGGGCGCTTTAATCACAATACAATCGTGACAGGCATGGACGGATATGGCAATCCGCTTGTGAATGCACATACGACCAACAGCCGAATGCGTTTTTGGAATTATGAGGATTCGACCGCTTACACGCCTAATATTCAGTATAAATTCTTTCACATCAAAGCCCGTTAGACATTCCATTTAGGGATATGGCAGAAAGGTGATATAATAGAGGCTGTTATTCTAACAAGAGGTGAATAAAGTGTCTTTACATATTGTTTTATATCAGCCGCTTATCCCAGCGAACACAGGAAATATCGCGCGTACATGCGCGGCTACTGATACAACCCTGCATTTAATTCGACCGCTTGGCTTCTCTACAGATGACAAGATGCTCAAAAGGGCCGGGCTTGATTATTGGGAGCATGTTACAATCATTTATTATGACTCCATTGAGGAATTCTTCGAGAAAAATGCTGGAGGCGAATTCTTCTATATCACAAAATTTGCCGATCACTATCATAGTGATGTGTCTTATGCAGACGCTTCAAAGGATTATTTCTTTATTTTCGGCAGGGAGACGACAGGTCTGCCAAAGCATCTGCTCGAGGAGCATCCAGAACGGGGGCTTCGCTTGCCGATGAATGACACTCATGTCCGTTCCCTGAATTTATCGAACACAGCTGCAATTGTGATTTACGAAGCGCTTAGGCAACAGAATTATATTCATTTAAGTTAATGGCTGCAAAATGGCGGAGAGAGCGAATAGCTCCTCCGTTTATTTGTTCCTGAATTAAATGGATAGACGATCAACCAAGATGATTTAGAAACAGATAAAAGGAAGAAGGAGTAACCTTATCTATCATTATGAATAATATGTTACATGATACCCCAAAATGTATTTTCCTTGCATTCATCTGATATAGTTAAAGTAACTACAGGTGGGGAGCTGAAAAGAATGAATGAAATAATAGAATTATTGTTAAACCATCGTTCGATTAGGAAATTTGAGGATAAGCCTCTATCGAAGGAGCAAATCGAGCAGATTGTTCGGGCTGCACAGGCGGCGTCGACATCAAGCTTCGTACAGGCATACTCTATTATCGGCATATCTGACCCCGAGAAAAAGCGAGAGCTGGCAGCTTTGGCGGGAAATCAAGCCTATGTAGAACATAATGGGTATTTCTATGTTTTTTGCACAGATTTAAATAGACATAGTATTGCTGCTGATATGGCAGGCAAGGACCTTGGAGAGAGTCTCGATTTCATGGAAAAGTTCATGGTGGCGGTCATTGATGCGGCACTTGCAGCTCAAAATGCGGCAATTGCCGCAGAATCAATGGGGCTTGGCATTTGTTACATAGGAGGAATCCGAAATGAAATTGAGAAGGTATCGGATTTATTGAAGCTTCCTGATAGAGTGATTCCACTCTTTGGGATGGCGGTAGGCTATCCTGCCCATGAATCGGCATTAAAGCCTCGTCTTCCGCTTGAAGCTGTATTTCATGAAAATGAGTACGAGGATAAGGAAGAGCAATTGAAGGAGTACGATGAGACGATTTCGGCTTATTATAACGAGCGGACCAAAGGTAAGCGGACGGATCGCTGGAGCGAGCAGATTACGGCCATGCTGACGGGCAAGCAGCGTGAACATATGAAGGACTTTGTAAACGCTAAAGGGTATGCGAAGAAATAAGTTTAGAAGTAATTCGCGAAAAATACATACTCCTTTATGTGAAGAACGTTTTCCGGATGTATGTGATTGACGTTGAAGTAGATAAGGAACTAATAGAATTATTTGGATAAAGCGCTGAGGCTCCGTCACTATGACAGGGCCTCTTCTTTTTTTGCTTTAATCAAAGGTATTTTCTCCTAAGTGTCGAAACCATTATATACGACACTCTATAAGGAGGTCTTCTATGGACATAAGTATTTGGATTGCAATAGGACTCGCCTTGGCTGTCGCATTGGGATTCTTTGGAACCAAAAAGAAAAAATAGAGAATGAGCCCTTGTTACGGGGCTCTTTTTGTTTTGCAATCTTCCGTATAATTTCATCCCAACCAGTTATTATTGAATGCCACTATTCCTAATATTACTCCAACTAAAGAGCCAATCAATGCAGCTATTATTATCGTTCTCCTGCTACTATTCTTTTTCACCTTCGATCGCCTCCTTGCTGTATAAGATTATGTTACTATGCAAGGGAAATGTGTACTAAGTGTCGAATTTAGTAATTATGGGGGTGAATAGTAACGAAGGGATTGAATTATTAAGCAAAAAATAAAAATGTATTTTTGCTTTATTACAAGGGGGATTTAAATGGTCGAGTGGGTTCAGCAATCAGAGGGTGTTTGGCAATACGTCGCATTATTTTTAATATCGATATTGCCATTCTTGGATGTGTTTTATATTATCCCGGTAGGTGTTGCATTGGGTATGTCGCCTATAGTTGTTGGGGTTATATCTTTTATAGGCAATTTTATTATGGTTATAGTCTTCGCGATGTTTTTTAGACAAATTGCCGCATGGCGTAACAAACGCAGAGAAAAGAAAGGGAAAGCGGGACCGACAAAAAGAGAAACGAGAGCCAAACGTATTTGGGAAAAATATGGTTTGCCGGTTTTCGCTTTAGTTTCTCCTTCCATACTTGGGACAGACATAGCTGCTTTAATGGCACTTGTGTTTGGTGCTTCTAAACCAAGAGTAGTTACCTTGATGGGGGTTAGTTTGGTCGTTTGGTCGGTCGTCATGACAGTAGGCTCTGTGTATGGATTGAAGTACATAAATTGGATTTAATCAATGAAAAGGGGAGAAGATACTACGTTAACTCCGCATTTCTTGCTATATCATCCATTCTTTTAACTTATCGTACTATTTGGCAGAAGATGGTTATTCTATGTTACCTAAAGTTTCTTTTTTGCTTAAGACCTTGATATAAAAACTAGGGAAAAGAAAAAAGCGATTCGCATAGTACTCAAAGGAGACTGGTGCGAATCGCTTTTTTGTATACAAACTGAAGAGTTATCTAGTCATATCATCCCAATGGGAGAATTGCCGACATCAGGAAATATTATATGGAATGGGGAACCGATTGGCAGCTCAAATTAGTGTCTATCGAAACTATTCGTCTGGTGAAATTTAAAAAGGAATATGATATTAAAATATAATAAAATCTTTGTATCAGATATCTATAATAGTAAATCTTCATTTAGGATAAGATGTGTTAAATAAAAGAATGTAATGGTCTTTATATAGAAGATATAAATATATTGATATAATAATTTATTTTTTTAATATATAAAAATACGATTATTCTTGAGTCAAAAGGGTATTAGAAAATTGGAGCATTATTTACTATAAGCACAGGAATGATGATAAGAGTTAGCGTTTATTCTTTTTCCCATTAATGTCTAGGGTATTGGTGGGCTATGGAAGCATATAGATAGGAATATTATCTGGTAAAGGAGGCTCCCTTATGGGTTTCTGGTCAACTGTCTTCGCAATTATTGTCGCATTGGTTTTATTCTCGATATGCGGTTAAATAAGAAACAGAAAAAGGATCTGTTGTTTTTCATTGTGCCATTGATTCTATTTCAATTAAATGAACTGATTAAAGCTGATATACAGATTCCTGTGCTTGGATATCTGCTGCGATGTCATTTAAATGATTACTTTGGAGGAATCTCATTTGCGGCATACCTTAACTTTGTTCTGTCTCTAAGTAATTGGACTTCGTTTCAGCTAACAAAAATCAGGCACTTCTTGGTTGCTGGCTTATTTTGCGGGATTTGTTGGGAGGTCATAACCCCCATCTTTATGCAATCGAGCACTGCTGATATTTGGGATGTTGTTGCGTATATCCTAGGTATGCTAACCTACTGGTTTTTCTGCATAAAATGGGCAGCTGAAAACAACTAAATAAGTGTGATTCTTCAACATAGAAAGATGCACTGGAGAAAAGAAAAAAGCGATTCGCACAGCACTCAAAAGGAGAGTGAGGCGAATCGCTTTTTATGTACAAAATGAAGAGTTATCTAGGCTTATCATTATATCCAGCCGTAAAAATGGCTGCCAAGAATGTGAGGGATACTAATAGAATAATAGCAACGTTCACTGTGCCTTCCTCCTTATTTTGGTCACTTTAGAAAAGTATACCATATTGTAGTATTTTTTTCTTTGTCCAAGAATATATTGGTGATAGAGAAATTGGGCTTTAACATCATGAACCATCACCCATATCATACATGTTTGCCCGCTTACAAGCATATGTATCAATAGCAGCTGAATCATGGCTAGGGGAGGAACTATACTGAATGGATATCTTAAAAAAAATAGAACAATTCAGAGATGAAGAGGAAAAATTGAGATGGGAAGGAACATTCGGTGATTATTTGCAATTATTGAAGGAGAGGCCCTTGGTAGCCCAATCAGCTCACTCGCGAGTTTATAACATGATCAAGGATGCGGGCGTGGAAGTGGTGAATGGCAAGAAAAAGTATAGCTTTTTTAAAGGAGAATTATTTGGCCTTGAAGAGCCGCTTGAGCGACTAGTAGAGGAATATTTTCACCCAGCTGCTAAACGATTAGATGTCAGAAAGCGAATTTTGTTATTGATGGGACCTGTCAGTGGCGGGAAATCGACTTTAGTAACTTTGTTAAAAAGAGGGCTGGAGAAATATTCGCGAACAGACAGGGGGGCGATTTATGCCATTAAGGGATGCCCGATGCATGAGGACCCTCTTCATTTGATTCCGACGCATTTGCGAAATGACTTCTTTGATGAATATGGCATCCGTGTTGAAGGAAATCTGTCGCCGCTCAATATGATGAGGCTGGAAAAGGATTATCATAATCGGATTGAGGATATGCCAGTGGAACGTATCTTCCTGTCAGAGGATAGAAGGGTTGGTGTCGGGACCTTCAGTCCGTCAGATCCGAAATCACAGGATATTGCGGACTTAACGGGAAGCATTGATTTTTCGACGATTGCAACCTATGGATCAGAGTCTGACCCGCGCGCCTATCGTTTTGACGGAGAATTAAACAAGGCTAACCGGGGGATGATGGAGTTCCAAGAGATGCTCAAATGTGATGAGAAGTTCCTGTGGCATTTGCTATCGTTGACTCAGGAAGGGAATTTCAAGGCTGGAAGATTCGCGCTTATCAGTGCGGATGAGTTAATCGTTGCCCATACAAATGAGACAGAGTATCGGTCATTTATTTCCAATAAGAAAAATGAGGCCTTGCATTCACGGATTATTGTCATGCCAGTCCCATATAATCTGAAGGTTTCTGAGGAAGAGAAGATTTACGAAAAGATGATTCAAGACAGTGATGTAGCCGGTGTTCATATCGCGCCGCACACATTACGAGTGGCAGCGATGTTTACGACGTTGACGAGATTAAAGGAGCCGAAAAAGGGTGATATTGACCTCGTTAAGAAAATGCGCCTGTATGATGGGGAGAACGTAGAAGGATTCAACTCAGCTGATGTCGAGGAGCTGAAGAAGGAATACGCAGATGAGGGGATGGGCGGTATTGACCCGCGTTATGTCATCAATCGTATTTCATCGACCATCATTCGAAAAGATACGCCATCGATCAATGCGCTTGATGTTCTGCGTTCACTTAAGGAAGGACTGGACCAGCATGCCTCGATAACAACCGAATTAAAAGAGCGGTATATGAATTATATCTCTCTTGCCCGCAAGGAATATGACGATATTGCGAAGAAAGAGGTTCAGAAGGCATTCGTGTATTCCTATGAGGAGTCTGCGAAGACATTGATGAATAATTATCTTGATAATGTGGAGGCATTCTGCAATAAATCCAAGATTCGTGATGTCCTGACTGGTGAGGAAATCAATCCAGACGAAAAATTAATGAGATCAATTGAAGAGCAAATCGGTATCTCCGAGAATGCGAAGAAGGCATTCAGGGAAGAAATCCTGATTCGTATCTCTGCCTATGCGCGCAAAGGAAAACGATTTGATTATAATTCCCATGATCGACTGAGAGAAGCCATCCAGAAGAAATTGTTTGCAGACCTGAAGGATGTTGTGAAAATCACTACTTCATCAAAGACACCGGATGAGACACAATTGAAGAAAATAAATGAGGTAGTTGCCCGTTTAATCGATGAGCATGGTTATAATTCAACTTCTGCGAATGAACTTTTACGCTATGTCGGTAGCCTCTTGAACCGGTAATCATTGGTGGTCTCTCTGCTTTGCCGATGTTTTCCTGAGTCCCTCTCTTACTGCGTTTGTTTTTTCCTGAAAAAGGGAAATGATGGGTTAGAGGTGATAGAATATGAAGAAAACAGAAAAGGCCGAAACGATTGCAGAGGGCAGGGCGGAAAATGGTCAAATGGCACCTGATTTAAAGGGGATGAAGGAATTGGGCAAGCAAATGGAGAATTTGCGGACCAATGAAGAGCTGGCAAATGACTATGGGAAGTCACCGGATCCTATCCAGCATGAGGAAGAGGAATTAGACGATAAGTAAGGAATTACACATGAAACAGGCAGAGAAAACAGTGAAGGTTTCTCTGCCTGTTTTCATTTATTCTGATTCATTAGAACAGATTTTTTAGCTGCTATCTTTGTCTTATTTATTGAATATTTTGGAAATAATTCCCGCCTTTCGCATAAGATAGAGTAATCTATTAATAATGGGTTAACCTTTATCTATTTCATGAGGGATATACAGGAGGGGATAAGAAATGTCCGATAACAGCAGCCATCAGTTTGCCATTTCAAAGGAAGATTGGGCCCTCCATCGAAAAGGATTCGACGATCAGCAAAGACACCAGGAGAAAGTGCAAGAGGCAATCAAGAACAATCTGCCCGATTTGATAACAGAGGAAAGCATCATCATGTCCAATGGAAAAGATGTCGTGAAAATACCAATCCGTTCTCTTGATGAATATAAAATTCGCTATAATTATGACAAGAATAAGCATGTGGGGCAGGGTGACGGCGATTCCCAGGTCGGGGATGTAGTCGCTAGAGACGGGGCAGGCCAAAAAGCCCCGGGTAAAGGCGGAGAAGCAGGAGATCAGGCTGGGGAGGACTATGTAGAGTCAGAAGTATCCTTGCTTGAAATCCAGGAGGCATTGTTCTCGGAGCTTGAGCTTCCTAACCTGAAGCAGAAGGATCAGGGAGACCATGTAACGGAGCATTATGAATTCAATGATATTCGTAAAACAGGCTTAATGGGAAATGTCGATAAGAAACGGACGATGATCAGTGCATTTAAGCGAAATGCCTTAGGCGGGCAACCGGGATTTGTGCCAATCTTCCAAGAGGATTTGAAGTTCAAATCATGGAACACGATTGAGAAGCCGGAGTCAAAGGCTGTTGTGCTCGCGATGATGGATACTTCAGGGAGCATGGGCCTTTGGGAAAAGTATATGGCAAGAAGCTTCTTCTTCTGGATGACACGCTTCCTTCGCACGAAATATGAAACAGTTGATATCGAATTCATTGCCCATCATACAGAAGCGAAGGTCGTAGAAGAGGAGGATTTCTTCTCGAAGGGGGAGAGCGGGGGAACGATTTGTTCATCTGCCTACCGGAAAGCTCTCGAGATTATTGAGGAGAAGTATCCGATAGAGCGGTATAATATCTACCCATTCCACTTCTCTGATGGGGATAATCTGACCTCAGATAATCCTCGCTGTATCAAGCTTGTTGGTGAGCTGATGAAGGTCTCTAATATGTTCGGCTATGGAGAGGTTAATCAATATAATCGCAACTCCACATTAATGTCTGCTTATAAAAACATTAAGGATGAGAAATTCCAGTACTATATTCTAAAGCAAAAGGCCGATGTATTTCATGCGATGAGAAGCTTCTTCAAAAAGGAGCCTAATCATGCGGCGGGACGCTGACTCATAAAAAAAGAGGCAGATGGATTGATCCGTCTGCCTCTTTGAGTATGAAGATGAATTATTTCGTTTCCATCATGGCAACAAGCTTCTTAGACAATGCCAAGAGCAATAGTCCAAAGAAGATTGCCAATCCGCCGATAACGGCGAATACTTCAAAGTATCCTAGGGATTGAGTGACAGCTGCAAGCTGTCCAGCAAGGATGTTCGCCACACCTGAAGATGCAAGCCATACACCCATAAGTAAGGATGCTAATTTCACAGGAGCAACTCTACTTACGAAGGAAAGCCCGACAGGTGACAAGAATAGCTCACCAAGTGTGTGCATCAAGTAAGTAACAATGATAAACATCATGTTTGCTTTTTGTGCCATTGTAGCTGCGTCATTACCTGTTTGGAATACAGCAAACAAAAGAACGATGTAGCCTAAGCCTAAAGTAATCATACCCATTCCCATTTTTGTCGGTACAGGAAGATCACCGCGTTTAGAGTTTGCAAGCTTAATCCAAAGAGCAGAAATGGCAGGTGCCAATAGAACAATGAAGAGCGGGTTCAATGATTGGAACCAAGAAATCGGCACTGTCCAGCCGAACACTTCACGGTCAACGAAATCCTTTGTATATAAGGTTAATGAACTTCCTGCTTGCTCAAAGCCAGCCCAGAAGAAGACAACGAAGCATGTGATAATAAGAATAACCATTGTGCGTTGTTTTTCTGCTTTCGTAAGCGGCTGTTTATCTTTTGCTCCAGTTTTATTGGCAATTTGAGCAACAGCTGGGCGTTTGCCAATGTCTCCAAGGTATTTGTTCGCTAGGGTATTGAATAGAACTTGTCCGATAATCATACCAATGGCAGATGCCAAGAATCCATAGCGGAATCCATAATGCATAACACCGTTAGCTGTGCTAGCGAATAAATCCTCTGAAAGGAAACCAATCAATAGAGGAGCAAAGAATGCACCAATGTTGATTCCCATATAGAAAATAGTGAATCCTGCATCGCGGCGGGACTCGTTCCCTTTATATAGGTCTCCAAGTAATGTAGAGATATTTGGCTTGAAGAAGCCATTACCGATAATCATCAAACCTAGCCCGATGAATAAAGCCGTCTTGCTTTGGTGAGCAAAAAGGGCGATATTCCCTAACGCCATTAAGGAACCACCGATTGTAATGGATAACCGGTGTCCGAGGTAGCGGTCTGCTAACCATCCGCCAACAATTGGTGTGAAATATACTGCACCAGTGTAGAAACCATAGATGCTTAATGCAACTGAGCTGTCAATGCCTAAACCACCGCTAACAAGCTCTGTTGTTAAATATAAAATTAAGATGGCGCGCATACCATAGTAGCTGAACCTCTCCCACATTTCAGTTAGGAATAAGAGGTAGAGCCCTGGAGGATGCTTTTTATTATTTAGTGCCGATGTATTTGCTGACATAAATATTCTCTCCTTCTCCATATTAAAGCATAAAATTATTTTAAAAAAATTTATACAAAAGAACAATGCTTTTTTAACGCTTTACCAAAGTAAAAATATTCATAAGTATTCAACAATTTATCGAGGTTATCGAAAAATTGAGCTTTTAATAAGGTTTAATTGTATATTTATACATTATTAAAACTGTGATTAGTTTACCACATAATCTTATATCGAAATAGTTTATTTTTGTTTTTACATAAATTGGACGTTGTTATGTTGCTTTTAACCAGAAATGGAAAATATATTATGATAAACTATAGAGAAAGATGGACTAGACAAAGGGGGTCATTGTTTTGGAGAAAACGGTAAAAAGCCTTCATGTTACATCGGAGATTGGAAAACTAGAACGGGTTCTTTTACATAGGCCAGGGAAGGAAATAGAGCATCTTATCCCATCTAATATGGAACGATTATTATTTGATGACATTCCTTTTTTGCCAACAATGCAAAAGGAGCATGATGCCTTTGCTGCTGCTTTACAGGAGCGGGGAACAGAGGTTGTTTATTTGGAAAGGTTGGTAGAAGAGTCAATCCTTGATGAGGTCGTAAAAGGAGAATTGATTGAGGCCTTTTTAAAGGAAAGCAAAAATCATTTGCACAAAGGATATAGCATACTGCGTGAATATTTGGATTCGCTAGACACTCCAAGTCTTGTGAAGAAACTGATGGAGGGTGTTTTAAAGAAGGATATTAACCACCATCAAAAGCTTCAATTAGACGATCTAATATCAGCTCATTATCCTTTCTATATTGATCCGCTTCCAAACCTATACTTTACACGCGATGCGGCTGCCGTTATAGGTGAGGGATTGACGATCCATAAGATGTCTACTTCTGCGCGGAAACGTGAGTCTCTTTTTTGGGAATTCATCATGAAATACCATCCAAATTATCGTGTGCACAGCCATCCGCAATGGCTAAAGCGCAATTATCCGTTCGCCTTGGAGGGCGGTGATATTCTTGTGTTGAGCGATGAGGTCATCGCAATAGGCGTAAGCGAACGGACATCTGCCCGGGCCATTGAACAATTGGCGCATAACTTGCTGTTGGCCGGTACCTCCTATAAGAGGGTAATGGCCGTAGAGATACCCAAGAAAAGGGCATTTATGCATTTAGATACGGTGTTTACAATGGTGGATCGTGATAAATTTACCATTCATCCAGAGATAGAAGGATTAAATGGACATATGAATATCTTTATACTTGAACTCGACAGGGAGAAGGAAGTGCAAATATCCAGAAGGTCCAATCTTTCCGAAGCATTAAAAGAGGTACTGCATTTGCCGGAGATTGCTTTAATTCCATGTGGCGGAGGGGACACAATATTCTCCCCAAGAGAGCAATGGAATGATGGCTCGAATACGCTTGCCATTGCGCCGGGAGTTGTTATCACATATGATCGCAATCAAGTGACCAATGAACTCTTGGCCGAGTATGGAATAGAGGTCATTGAGGTTCCGAGTGCTGAACTTTCGAGAGGAAGGGGAGGCCCACGCTGCATGAGTATGCCCCTTGTCAGGAGTTAAAAAGATAGAGGCCTGCATCACATTATGATAGTGATGCAGGCCTCTTTATTTATGCTTGCTGTAGTGGTAAGACGATGGCGTCTTTTAAAGGTTTATAAGAATAGCCTAAGTCACGCGCAACAGCTTCATACGTAACATGTCCATTGAGCGTATTAACCCCTTCGGCAAGAGCAGGATTCTCTTGGACAGCGTTTAATGCCCCTTTATTAGCAATTTGAACTGCATATGGAATCGTTGTGTTTGTCAGGGCAATCGTTGATGTGCGAGGAACAGCGCCTGGCATATTAGCTACGGCATAATGCACGACTCCATGCTTCACGTAAGTTGGCTGGTCATGTGTAGAAATATGATCAGCTGTCTCGAATATGCCTCCTTGATCAATGGCAACATCTACAATAACTGAACCTGGCGTCATAGCTTGGACCATCGCATCTGTGACAAGTTTTGGAGCCTTTGCTCCCGGAATTAATACGGCTCCAATCACAAGATCTGATTCAGCAACTGCGTTGGCGATATTAAGTGAATTGGATATCAATGTAGAGACCTGATTTCCGAATATATCGTCAATTTCGCGCAGGCGCTCTGGATTGAGGTCGATAATCGTGACATCAGCACCAAGACCGATGGCGATTTTCGCTGCATTCACGCCAACAACACCGCCTCCGATGATTGTAACCTTCCCTCTCTTTACGCCTGGTACTCCACTTAGAAGAATTCCTTTGCCGCCCTCAGGCTTTTCAAGGAAATGTGCGCCAATTTGTGCAGCCATCCTTCCAGCAACCTCGCTCATAGGGGTCAGAAGTGGCAGCTTGTTGCCGCTCTTTACAGTCTCATAGGCGATTGAAAAGACTTGGTTATCGACTAACGCTTTAGTTAGGGCAGGTTCCGCAGCTAAATGCAAATATGTGAAAAGAATAAGACCAGGGCGGAAATACTGATATTCTTCTTGAATCGGTTCTTTGACTTTCATGACCATCTCAGCTTTAGTCCAAACCTCTTGAGCATTCGTAATGACTGCTCCTGCGGCTTCGTAATCAGCATCTGAAAAGCCGCTGCCAACACCGGCTGATGACTCAATCATTACCTCGTGGCCAGCGTTTATGAAGGTTAACACGCCAGCTGGAGTGATGGCAACTCGGTTTTCGTTGTTTTTAATTTCTTTAGGTATTCCTATCCGCATTTATTTCTCTCCTCCAGACATACGTTTGTACCAATAGTATAATGTTAACTTTCAGATAATTCTATGTGAAAAAGAAAAAAAGGAAAATAAACAATTTGTGAAATATGACAAATTGTGAATGTTTAATCAAATTTTGCTAACTTGAATTCGATATACAGATAGGCTCTCATATTCATATCCTTCAGATTATACCCGCTGATTTCGGATATTCTTTTCAAGCGGTAGGAAAGAGTATTTGTATGGATATGAAGGATGGATGATGTTTCATTTGGATCGGAATTACAGCTTAAAAAAGTCTCGAGTGTATGGAAGAGATTGGTCTGATGTTTAAGGTCGTATTCTTTTAGTATAGTAAGTCCTGCAGGCAATTCATTCAGGCTGCCTCTTTGGTGAGAGAGAGACTCAAGGTACTGATAAACGCCAAGGTGCTCGTAGTCAAAAATTAAGCCAAGTTCCTGCTTGTATCGTTTCTTGAGACTGATGACCATCATCGCCTCTGTGTAGCTTTTTTGTGCGTCAATGAGCTGGTGATAGGATCTGCCGAAACCGCCAATTGGAACCTTGATATTGAACCGTTCCTCCATATTAGCGATAAATGATTCAATGAAGGAGCTGATTGCATGTGTTGAATCAGCAGTTAAAGAGTCAACGAGGATAATCAATTTATCTGAATCAATCGTATGGAAAATGGTTTTTATCTTTTGAGTTGTATTAATTAAGTAATGGATATGCCTTTCTGTTTCAGCTGTGATTAGCTGTTCAAAGTGAAAGACGACGATGCAGTGCTGTTTCGGAAGGATAATTGGGAAATTTGCCAATTGAGTGCGGAATTCCTTTTCAGAGCTATAATGACCAGTGATGAGTTTCCAGAAATATTCTTGGTAGCTTTCTTCTTTGCGTTTAAGGCGAGATTGAACGAGCAATAACTGATTTTTAGCTTCTTTAGCAGCTAATTTAAGAATGGAGAGGGCATGCGGAGAAAGTTCTGACTCGGGCTCTAAGGCAGCCCAAATAAAACCGAGCACATTCTCATTTTTGCGGATAGAAATCGCTATCCTTTTGCCAAGGCCAACCTGTTGTTTAGAAGGGATGATAACGGGCTCGCTGCTGTTGAGGAGGGTGGGAATTATGCCTTCTTTCCAGAGTGAATTGATGACTTTTTCCGGAACCCTTCTGCCCATTATGGTGAGAATTCTGGCTTCGTCCATTATATAGCTATGGGTACTGTAAGCGAGAAGCTGGTGGTTTGAGTCTTCTATTGTAACGGGGCATCCAATGAGCAGGCTGACTTTTTCTGCGAATTCATCCAAGTTCGCGTACACTTCATTGAAATAATCCTTTGAATGAAAATCTTTTTCCATTTTTGCGCTCCTTTAACGAACCTGTATGTTTTTATTATACAGGAAATGGAAGGAGTGGAGCGAATAAACATTAGAGGGAACTGTGAGCTGATGTAAGTCTATGAATAGTTAGGGTAGCCCATCTCATTTCACGTTTTCCAAGTCCGTAACAATGTTATCAACAGATTATCAACGATTAACATCAAATTATAGATAGCTATGCCACCTATAACGTTCTAAAGGTGTCTGGGCTAGTTTCAGGAAAATCTAAAAACAGGCTGCGAAAACGATTCTGTTTTCGCAGCCTGCCTTTATAAGAGGCTTATGGGAAAGCCCCTCAAAGTATTAAAAGAATAAATTCAAAATCAAGTAAATAACTCCAGCAAGCGTTGCAGCAATTGGCATGGTAATAATCCATGTAATAATCATACGCTGTGCCGTAGTCCATTTAACTCCTTTGACACGGTGTGAAGCACCCACACCCATGATAGCAGAGGAGATAACATGAGTCGTACTGACTGGAAGGTGAATGAAGGTGGCTCCGAAAATAATGGCCGCAGAAGATACATCAGCAGCTACCCCATTGATTGGTCGTATTTTCATGATATTTCCCCCAACAGTCTTAATAATTCTCCAGCCGCCTACTGATGTTCCAAGCCCCATAGCCGTGGCGCAGGATACTTGAACCCAAAAAGGAATGTCAGTGGAAGTAACAAAGCCATTGGCAATAAGAGCGAGAGTGATAATTCCCATTGCTTTTTGCGCATCATTCGTACCGTGGGAGTATGCCTGCAAGGCCGCAGTCCCTATTTGCAGATAACGGAATCGCTTATTTGTCTTCGTCAGGTTATTATTCTTGAAAATAACCTTGAAGATGCTGTAAACAGTATACCCGACAACAAAGGCAATGACTGGCGAGAAAAGAAGCGCAAAGATGATTTTCATAAAACCTTCGAAATGGATGGCGCCAAAACCGGCAGCGGCAATAGCTGCACCGGCAATGGATCCGATAATGGCATGAGAGGAACTGCTTGGAATGCCATAATACCATGTGACCAGGTTCCATGCGATGGCTGATATAAGGGCTGCCATGATAACGACTGAACCGTTATCTAATGTGAACGGGTCAACAATATCCTTCGTGATTGTCTTCGCTACTCCAGTAAATGTCATGGCTCCAACGAAGTTCATGATAGCTGCCATCAGAATAGCATGTCTAGGCTTCAAAGCCTTCGTTGAAACCGCGGTAGCAATGGCATTAGCTGTGTCATGAAACCCGTTAATGAAGTCAAAGGACAGGGCTAAGACCACGATTATGACGGTTATGATTAATAATGTATCCATATTTGTTCAGAGACCTTTCATTAAGCGTTTTTCATGACGATTGTTTCTAGTGTGTTCGCTACGGATTGGCAGTAATCAGCGATTTCTTCAAGGTTTTCGTATATCTCTTTATATTGGATGATACGGATTGGGTCTTTCTCGACGCTGAACAAGTGTTTGACAGACTGACGATGTAAAGTATCGCAATCAGATTCATGCTCTTTAATCTTGATGGCAATTGGTCTGATGTCGTTTAATTTCTTCACTGTCAATAAATCAACCGCACGATCGATTTCATGGGCTGCGTTACGTATCTCATCAACAAATTTGAGCATATATTCATTTGCGTTAACGATGGAGTACATCTCAAATAGAGCGGAACAGTGCTCTAACCCATCAAGAACATCATCCATAGTCATGGCAAGCATTAAGATATCCTCACGCTCGATTGGTGTGATGAAAGCATTGTTTAATTCCTTGATCACCTCATGAATATGCTCATCACCTGTGGTTTCATATTGCTTCATAGTATCCGCGAAGATTTTCAAATCACTAATGTTTTTTAATTTATAATCGGCAAAGTAATCGGAAGCTTCCTTTAAGTTTGAAGAGATATTTAGCAGCATGACTGCAAATTTATCCTTTTTTGATTTGAATACCATAATTACCTCCACTTTCATTCGACAATATAGTAACTCTTCGATGCTAACTTATTTTAATCCTTTTAGAAACGCTTGAAAAGAGAAAAAATTAAATTAAGAATGAATTTATAAAAACTTTACATAAAACATGTTTATTGTAATATTCCTTTACACTGTCTTTACATTCGGTTGATTCATTGTAACAATTGTAATGTTCTTGTTCATGCCCTTTAGTATTTTTGCATAAAAGTATTGTACCCATTCAAGATAATTTGAATCAGAAATAAACAAAAAGGCAGCTGCAATATACCTCCGTGGTGGTATTGCAGCTGCCTTTCATAAATTATTTGGTTTCTGTCGCGTTCTTCTCGTCTGTATTACTTAATTGATCATGGTCAATATTATAATTATATTTGGATCTATCTACAGCCGTGAAACCATCAGGAGTGTAGAATCTTAGCAGATCTCCATAAATAATCTTATCTGACATATCAAGTACGGTCTGTGCATAATCGGCCATTTGGACCGCTTCTTCCGTCTCTTCAATCAGATTACCTTCCGAATCATAATACTTGCCGTTAATTTTATTAATCGTCGGGCTCATGAAGTTTCCGTTACGGAATGGCACGATTTCTTTATGGTCTTCAGATAATAGGTCAGTGCCTAATTGAATATAATCATCTGTTTCAACACCAAGCAGATGCAACAGTGTTGGAAGCAGATCCACTTGACCGCCATATTGTGATTGAACACCGCCTTCTACACCAGGAATGTGGATAAGAAGCGGAACCTTTTGAAGCTCAGCATTGTCAAACTCAGTGATTTCTTCCTTGCCTAGAATTTGAGCCATCGCTTCATTGTGGTTTTCAGAAATTCCATAGTGGTCACCGTAGAACACAAGAATGGAATTCTCATATAATCCGGATTCTTTTAAGCTATTAACGAATTCCTCAATGGCTTCGTCCATATAGCGAGCTGTTTGGAAGTATCGGTCTACGGAACCGTCACCAGTTGCTGCAGGCCCGATTGTCGCATCCTCCTCATCAATCGTATAAGGGAAGTGATGAGTTACCGTAATAAACTTTGTGTAGAACGGCTGTGGTAGTGACTTTAAATAATCCATGGATTGTTCAAAGAATGGTTTATCCTTCAATCCGTAGCTTACCACATCTTCTTCGTTCATATCATAATAGCTGGAATCAAAGAAGTTTTGGACACCCCATGATTTATACACCTCATCCCGGTTCCAGAATGTTCCCGTGTTGCCGTGGAAAACGGCAGATGAGTAATTTTTCGTTTGATCCAAAATAGCTGCGGCAGACTGGTATGTGTTCATGCCGTTTGTTGTCAGAGCAGAACCTTGAGGCAATCCGAATAAGGAGTTCTCAAGCAGCATCTCTGAGTCAGAAGTCTTTCCTTGTCCTGTTTGATGATAAAAGTTCTCGAAATACAAGGTGTTTTTGTCTTTGGCCATGGAGTTAATAAAAGGTGTAACTTCCTCGCCGTTTAATTGATAATCCATCAGGAACTCTTGGAAAGATTCGAGATGGATATAGATGACGTTCTTTCCTTCAGCGGCACCGAAATACTTGTCATTAGGTTCTGCATGATTTGCTTGAACGAAGTTTTGAACTTCGACGAGATCATCTGAATCTGCAGAAGCTTTCTGTGCCGTTGTTTTCATTGTTTTCAATCCATCATAAATAGTGTAGTTGTACGTCCCTAAATATTTCACAAGATAGTTACGGTCGAACGTTCTAGTTAATAGCTGTGGACGATCAATTTCTGCCAATAGAATGTTGATAACTAATAGTGCTGCACCTGTCGCCATGACAGCGGCAGTCTTTCGAAGCTTTAGTCTTCCTTCACTAGGCTTGAATTTCTTGAACACAACTAAAAGAATCAGGATGATGGTATCTGCGAAATACAGTGGGTCATATATACGAAGCAATTCAGCGATGCTTCCCAACATGCCTCCGTCAAGGCTGATATTTGAAGTTTGTGTTAAGGTCGGCCAAGTAATGAAATCGTTAAAGAAGCGATAGTAGACGATATTTGCATATTGTACAATCGATAGCAGCAGATTTATGATAATCATCCAAATGAATGATTTTCTGCCTTTGGCAAATAGAGCAATACCAAAGAAAATAACAGCTGTGCTTATCGGGTTAAACAGAAGTAAAAACTCCTGCATGGAATTGGATATTCCTAAATTGAATTCTACAATATAGCCTGCATACGTCTTCAGCCAGAATAGGAAGACAGCAACAATTAGGAAACCAACAGGTCCACTTACACTCTTCTTTAGTGTGTTGTAAAATGCACGCATTGTTTCACCTCTGAGTTTAAATATATAGAAATTTAGCATATTATCATGCCTGTAAAATTCACTTTTAAAAAGGAATAACAATATTGAATTATAAACTGAATTCAGGAAAAGTCAAATGCCATAATGTCGACAATTTATCCGGCTAAACAGGCATCCTATCAATATTTGTCAGCTTATGAATCTTCCTCTGTTTTCCTGAGTTGATATATATGCAATTTTATCACATTATTAATATTATATTAGATAGGATGATAGAAATCTCCTGTTGGGTGAAATTACATATTCAAATTGAAAGAGGTGGAAATTATGAAGACAATTAAGACAAGGGTACGATTGAATAATCGCGTCGAAATGCCCCAATTTGGTTTAGGTGTATATAAAGCGGAAAACGGAATGGAAGTAACAAATGCAGTAGAAGCAGCCATTCAAGCCGGATATACCCTCATTGATACAGCATCCTTTTATCAAAATGAATCAGGGGTAGGAGCAGGGGTGAAAAATTCCGGCATAAATAGAGAGGATATCTTCATCACCTCAAAAGTATGGAATACAGACCAAGGGTATGAATCGACCTTAAATGCTTTTCAAAAAACATTGAAGGAACTTGACGTAGAATATTTGGATTTATATTTAATTCACTGGCCGGTAGAAGGCCGTTTTCTGGATACATGGAGAGCATTTGAGAAATTATATGAAGAAGGATACATCAAAGCAGCCGGTGTGAGCAATTTCCAAATTCATCACTTGGAGAAGCTGCTTGCGAACAGCTCTCTAGTTCCTGCGGTGAATCAAGTAGAGCTCCATCCTCGGTTGACGCAAATAGAGCTGAGAAACTATTGTTCTGAAAAGAAAATTCAAGTGGAATCTTGGTCACCGCTTGGACGGGGGAACTTGCTTAAAGAGCCCACCATTGAGTATGTAGCTAAGAAGTATGGGAAGACACCAGCACAGGTGATTATCAGATGGCATTTGCAAAATGAGCTGGTCGTCATTCCTAAATCGGTCACTCCTGAACGAATCGTAGAGAATGCCAATGTATTTGATTTTGTATTAAGTCAGGAAGATATGAATGTATTGAATCAACTAAATATGAATGAACGATTTGGCCAGCATCCGGACCATTTTAAATTTTAAGGAAGAGGGAGATATCCCTCTCTTTTTTTTGTCATCGAAAAATAAAGAAGCTAATATACCCTTCATTTGAAAGAATTAATCCATCTAAAAAAAATAACGTGAAAAGTTTGGAAGAAATGTTTATTGGAGTCAATCTCGGGAATTTATAGAGTACAAACGGCGCCGTTAATTAAATCAAACGTTAGAACCTGAATCATAAAATAGTTTGTGTAAGAGCATAAAATAATAAAATGGAAAACTAGTCACTCGCATTTAGGGATATCGATACGCCAATTGGCATACTCTAAAGATGAGCTCTAGATAGACTTTCTTTAAACAAATTTGGGAAGGGCCAAACAGGCCAAATAAAAGATAAAAAAACTAGGAGGAATTTAACATGGAATTTATTATTTCTTTAATCGTAGGTGGACTATTAGGTTGGGTAGCAAGTTTGATCATTGGACGTGACGTACCAGGCGGAATTATTGGTAATATCATCGCAGGTGTAGTTGGTTCTTGGTTAGGTACAGCAATCTTTGGTGATATGGGGCCAGCAATTGCAGGGTATGCGATTATCCCAGCCCTAATTGGTGCGATTATCTTGATTTTCATCGTCAGCATGATTATGAAAGCTGTTAGAGGAACTGCCTAACAAATGATAACAAGGGTTCTAATCGTCAAACAAAGAAGCGCTCATGAAAATGAGCGCTTCTTTGTTATGTCTATTATAAAGACCAAGGGATCGGGCACTCCACCTGAAGGCGTTCCTTCGTCAATGGCTGTAGGAAATTAAGCTTGTATGCATGGAGGGCCTGTCCTTTCATATGTGAATCTTTCTTCCCTCCATAAAGAACATCGTTAACGAGCGGATGTCCTATATGGCTCATATGAACACGTATTTGATGGGTCCGTCCTGTTTCCAAGCGGCAGGAAACGAGTGTGCGATTAGCGCGCATAATCCGGTTGTCCACCCTGTAATGGGTGATTGCATTTTTTCCGCTTTGAGAGACACGCATTCTCCCTGCTGTATGCCGGTCCCGCCCAATAGGCGCGTTCACTGTCCCGTAATCCTTTTTCATAATTCCGCATACAAGCGCCGCGTAGGTTCGCTTAATCTGTCCGTCAGCCAATGCCTCGTCTAATATGGCCCCTGCATAGGCGTGCTTGGCGAAGAGGATAGCGCCGGACGTATCCTTATCCAGGCGATGGATATGCCGGGGCTTTGTTTTTATGCTGTTAACCAAAAAGTAATGGGATACAGCATTAGTCAGAGTTTGTGTATCCTCATGATTTACCGGATGTGTATTTAGGCCTGCCGGTTTATTGATTACAAGAATATCCTCATCCTCATAAAGAATATCCAGGGGCAGGTCTAAAGATGGAATCGGGTTATCCTCCTCCTCATAAATCGGGATGGAGAGAGTGTCGCCTGGCGTCACTTTTACACTCCAGGGGAGAGTTTCTTCCTTATAATATAGGCTCTTATTCATACGCCAATGATGAAGCATTTTTTTTGGCACATGCAATTCTGTTTTTAGCAGATCTTCAATTGTTCTGCCAACCCATTTGTTGGGTACCGTAATATTTGCATATTTGTCATTTTTATTTATTTTGAGCATAAGTTTCCCTCATTTTCGCAAGGTTTATCATTATTCATTCAAAGTAAATCTATGGTATTTTTATGGTGAGGGGCAGGTCACCTGCACCATAGAAAGGTTGATGCATCATGAAGATTATGCAAGGTTCACTCCCGTTGCAGGAAAAAGAAATGCGTCGTTCTGTTTACAAGTTGTATGAGGAAGTTTTCCCTTGTTATTTCTCCGATGCTGTTATTAAAGAACTTAAGAAGAACCGTGTTCTCGCATTGCCGGACGCGAACTCACATGGGGGCACCTTAAAAGGGGCCTTTGAGATCATGGCTTGCCTTCAAACGATTACTATTATTCTTGAGGAGCGCAAGACAAGCGAAGAAGCGATTGGGCTGTTCAACAGGAATTCACGGATGCTTAACGAGCTTGGCGTGTTCTTCCCATTAAATCATGAGCAATTCTTTATGGATGACAAACAATTGGAATTGCCATTGCAGCCTGCACAGGCAGCCAATGTGTATCTAATCTAGACCAAGTTTCAAAGCCCATTTCCAAATGCAACGGGGATGGGCTTTTTCATGTTTTAGCCATGAAGCTAACCTATATGTATACTATCACTATCGGGCCTTTAGATAAAATGACCAAAGGCGGTTTTTTAAAGATGCTCTATTCCTTGAAGAAAAAGTATATGTCTAAAAGAGGAGTCTTGTACATATATGTAGGATAATTACGATTAGCTGGAGGATGAGATGCCTGAAAGAAAATTCACAGTGAAGCCGTCCTTAACGACTAGAGGCTTATCGCCAGAGAATCAGGAAACCCCGCTGGAATACCTGCAGACAGATGCTATGAATAATTATCAGTTCTTCCGGCGTAATCATTTTGATTATCCTTCCTTAAATCAAGCGAATTATCGTTTGCTTTTTGGCGGTTTGATAAAGCGTCCGCTAAGCCTGTCTTTGCAGGACCTCTCTCGCTTTCCTGCCAAAACATTGAAGGTCGCGCTCGAGTGTGCAGGGAATAAAAGGGGGCATTTTGAACCAAAAACATATGGAGAGCAATGGGGTAAGGGGGCCATTAGCCAAGGATATTGGCGAGGAGTACCTTTAGCCCATATTCTTGATCTTACTGGGTTCAGCAGTCATGCGGCAGAGGTTGTGGTGAAGGGGTATGATCATGGGGTAAGAAAGGGCTCAGAGAAAAACGAAACTTATGCCCGGAGTTTGCCGCTTGAGAAAGCTCTTCATTTGGATACGATAATCGCCTTTGAATACAATGGGCAGCCGCTTTCCTATAAGCATGGTTATCCATTGAGGCTGATTGTCCCTGGATGGTATGCAATGGCCTCCGTTAAATGGGTGAGACAGATCAGCGTGATAGGCACATCTTTTAAGGGAGCATTTCAAACAAATGATTATATGTATTATCCTAGTCAGGAAACAGATGAGGGGGCCTTTCCCGTTACCGAACTGAATGTCAACTCTACTATACAAACTCCGCTCGATATGGAAGTGCTTGATGGCAGCAGGCATTGCATTAGGGGGATTGCCTGGACAGGAAAAGGGATGATTACACGTGTAGAAATCAGTTTGGACAATGGGGAAAGCTGGCTCGATGCGGATTTCCATCCACCCGCCTCATCATATGAGTGGGTCTCATGGCAATATGTATGGAATCCAGGCAAGTCTGGAGAGTATTCAATCCTCTCCAGGGCGACAGACTCAATTGGGAGGACCCAAGTGCGGAAGGCATTTTGGAACCGGAAAGGATATGGATATAATGCGATGGATCACGTGAGGGTGTTCGTTTATTAGCAAAAGAGGCAGGGGGAATAATCCTGCCTCTTTATCTATATCTATTTGTTTGCCTGGAACCATTCTTCAAATTCTTCCTTCGGCTGTTCTCCAACAATCCGGCTTGTTTCCTTGCCGTTTTCATATTTCACGAGAGTAGGGGTAGACTGGATGTTAAATTCATTCCAGCCATTCTCATATTCAAGCAAATTATATTGATACACATGCTTGTCCATTTCCTCTGCTACAGGCATAAGAACCGGTGTAGTATTCATGCAATGAATACATTCAGGGCTGAAGTAGTAGACAATGATGGACTCCTCTTCTTCTAATTTCTGATCAAGCTCATCTGGGGTGATAATGTTTTGATAATTCTCATCATCGAGTAAATCAATGGTGGAAGATTTCAAATCATCCGTGCCATACGGGTTACCAGCAGTTTGCTCTGCCTTCTGCTGGTTCGTAAGAATGGCGATGACAGCGAAAATTAAAATCACAACAGCGGAGAAGATAAATACTTTTTTCATTTTGACTCCCCTTTATTTGTTTTCAAAACGTAGATGCTGCAGACCAATATAATGACGAAGGCTATTAGCGCAAGCATTGGGATGGTTATGAAACCAAACCAGTTGATATAGTCGCCCGTACATGGAATTCGTCCGCAAGAAGCTGCTTTGTCCGTGAAAAATGGAACCTTCTGAATGAGTACATGGTAGGTGGATATGCATGCGCCTATTAATGATAGAACAGTTGAATAGATCGCGATTTCATAATCCTTCTTAATGATGGCGATGGCCAAGATGATGGTGAACGGATACATGAGTATTCGCTGATACCAGCAAAGTGAGCAAGGTTCATACCCTTTGATTTCAGAAAAATACAAGCTGCCCAACGTTGCGATCAATCCGGCAGCGAATGCCAAAAATAACGCATTTTCACGATTGATTATTTTTTTCATGGGATACCGCCTTCTAGTCTCTTTCTCAAATTATAGTATGATATCATAATATTGTAAAAAGAAATACTCTTTCAACACGTGTCAAAAAACATGAAGAGAGCATGACGAGAGGTTGTGAATTCCATTATTGAAGCCAGTCTGTAAGCGCTTCAAGAGCATTGGATAAGAAGCCGGCCTATCTTTTAAATGAAAGGAGCAGGAAATTGAGCAAACAATGGTGGAAGAATGCAGTTGTTTATCAAATTTATCCGAGAAGTTTTATGGACTCTAATGGGGATGGGATTGGAGATATCCCAGGGATTACCTCAAAGCTTGACTACTTAGCTGAATTAGGAGTGGAGGTCATATGGCTATCACCAGTCTATCAATCTCCTAATGATGATAATGGATATGATATAAGTGATTATCGTGCCATCATGGATGAGTTCGGCACGATGGATGATTGGGAGCGGATGCTTGAGGAAATGCATAAGCGTGGCATCAGGCTCGTAATGGACCTTGTCGTTAACCATAGCTCAGATGAACATCCTTGGTTCGTGGAAGCAAGGAAATCAAAGGATAATCCTTATCGTGACTATTATGTTTGGCGTGATGGAAAGGATGGCAGGGAGCCAAATAACTGGGAGTCCTTCTTCAGCGGCTCTGTATGGGAATATAATGAGCCAACCGGGGACTATTATTTACACTTGTTCTCCAAGAAGCAGCCTGACTTGAATTGGGAGAATGAGACAGTTCGCGCTGAGGTATACGATTTAATGAAGTTCTGGCTTGATAAAGGTGTAGATGGCTTCAGGATGGATGTCATCAACATGATTTCCAAAGTGCCAGGTCTGCCGGATGGGAATGTAAGGCCGGGATTCGATTATGCTTCTGGCGCCCAGTACTATATGAATGGTCCAAGAGTGCATGAATTCCTTCAAGAGATGAATGAGCAGGTTCTCTCACATTATGACATCATGACAGTCGGTGAGACAGGCGGAGTGACGCCGGAGCACGGAATTTTATATACGAGCCCGGAGCGGAAGGAACTCAATATGATTTTCCAATTCGAGCATATGGATGTCGATTCTGGACCGCTAGGAAAATGGGATGTGACTCCGCTTGATTTGGTGCGTTTAAAGAAAATCCTCGCCAAATGGCAAATTGAGCTCCATGGCCGTGGCTGGAACAGTCTGTATTGGGACAACCATGACCAGCCAAGAGTTGTTTCCCGTTTTGGGGATGATGGCAAATACCGGGTCGAATCGGCGAAAATGTTAGCAACTTGCCTCCATTTCATGCAGGGAACGCCATATATATACCAAGGGGAAGAAATCGGCATGACGAATGTCCAATTCCCGTCCATTGAAGATTACCGGGATATCGAGACAATCAATATGTACAACGAGCGAATCGCCAACGGCGATGATCTGAATGAGATAATGAAGGGGATATATGCAAAGGGTCGTGATAATGCACGGACACCAATGCAATGGGATGGCAGCGACAATGGCGGGTTTACGGATGGTGAGCCATGGATAGCTGTGAATCCGAATTATCGTGAAATCAATGTGAATCAGGCTTTAGAGGATAAGAACTCCATTTTCTATTATTACAAGGAACTGATTGCCATGAGGAAAAGGCTGCCAATCATGGTGGAGGGAAGCTTTGAGTTAATTCATGAGGAAAGCACATCTCTATTTGCTTATATGAGGCACTACGAGGACGAAACCCTACTCGTACTGAATAATTTCACGGCATCGGAACAGGTGGCTGAGTGGCCTGAAAGCTTGAAGGGACTTGAAGCGGAGAAGCTGATTGGCAATTATGCGGATGAAAAGAAAGAAGCGACTGATGGCGTCATTTGGCTGCGCCCTTGGGAAACGGTCGTGTATCGCTTTAAGAAATAAGATGATAGAGGTGAAGTGAACGAAGGTAGGTTCACTTCGCCTCTTTTTTAATTTAAGCAGCTTCTAGATAGCTGGCTGAAAACTTATGTTAGATAAATAAGCTGTATTTCACTTAAATGCACGCTTAGCATGTCCGCTATATATATTCAGCAAAGAGCAGCTTTTGAGATTTTAGAAGGGAAATATCGGATTTGATTCTTGTGTAAGTACATATATATCAGCGTTATAGATGAACTGGGTTCTAGTGTTGCGGATGACAATGAGGTCTTTAAGACTTGCTGCCCTCGCTCATTCCAAATGGACACAAATCTCTTCTTCGCTTGGTTTACAGAAAAATTGAAAAGGGAAAATAAACAGGTAATAGTGATATGTCGGCTAAGGTGGAAGAAGGAGTGAAGGTTCATGAGTGAAGAGTTAGATTTAACGAAATTTGAGCATCGGCTAGAAATTAGGCAGACCGAGCATAAGGATATTGATGAAATCATTCGGCTTCAGTCTGTTTGTTTTCCAGGGATGGAGCCTTGGAAGAGGGAGCATTTAGAAAGCCATTTAGAGATTTTTCCTGAGGGCCAATTTTGTGCAGAGCTTAACGGAGAGATCATTGGCTCCTGTTCGAGCTTGATTATCAATTTTGATGAATATGATGACCGCCATACATGGTCTGATATTACCGATGACGGATATATTACGAACCATAATCCGGATGGATATAATTTATACGGAATCGAAGTGATGGTTCATCCTAAATACCGGAAGATGAAGGTTGGCTACCGCTTGTATGAGGAACGGAAGGAACTTGCTCGCAGATTGAATTTAAAGAGCATTATTATCGGGGGTCGCATCCCGAACTATCATCAATATGCGGATGAAATGAGACCGAGAGAATATGTAGAGCAAGTGCGTTTACATAAAATATATGATCCAGTCTTATCATTCCAGCTCTTAAATGAGTTTACATTAATGCGTATTAATCCGAATTATTTAGAGGATGATTTGGCTTCGCGGAAATATGCGACATTAATGGAATGGAATAATGTGGACTATCATCCGCAAACAAAACGTTTCTATAAGACAGCCCATCCAGTAAGAATTTGTGTCGTACAATACATGATGAGGAAAATAACATCATTCGAGGATTTTGCGAGTCAGGTAGAATACTTCGTGGATGTGGCGGCGGATGCGGAATCTGATTTTGCGGTTTTCCCGGAAATCATGACCACGCAGCTTATGTCCTTTCTAAATGAAAAATCACCAAGTCAGGCTGTACGCAAGGTGACAGAATTTACAGAGCCGTATATCCAATTGTTCACGACGCTAGCTGTCCGCTATAACATCAACATCATTGGCGGGTCTCACTTTGTGAAGGAAGAGGATGAAAATATTTATAACATCGCTTATCTGTTCAGAAGAGACGGCACTATCGAGAAGCAGTATAAGCTTCATATCACACCGAATGAGCGGAAATGGTGGGGAATCAGTGCAGGGGACGAGGTCAATGTCTTTGATACGGACTGCGGGAAAATTTCCATGCTCATATGCTATGACATCGAATTTCCTGAGCTGGCCCGGATAGCGACAGATAAGGGTGCGAATATTATCTTTACCCCGTTTTGTACGGAGGACCGCCAGGGTTATTTACGTGTCCGCTATTGTTCCCAGGCGAGAGCAGTGGAAAACCAAGTATACACCGTTATCGCTGGAACGGTCGGCAATCTGCCGCAAACGGAAAATATGGATATCCAGTATGCTCAATCAGCCATATTTGCTCCATCTGATTTTGAATTTGCACGTGATGGGATTGTTGGAGAAACAAATGCCAATATTGAAATGGTCTTGATTGGGGATGTCGATTTAGAAATCCTAAGAAGGCAGCGCCTATCCGGGACTGTTCGCCAGCTTAAGGATAGGCGGAAGGATCTGTATCAGGTCAAGTATAATGGGTGACTGAAAAATGGAATATTTTTAAATAGTCGATATTTCTAAATAATATACAATTTGAGTGTATTTTTTAGTAATATTAAAGGTATATTACAAGTTGTACTATTTGGGAGGAATTGACCAATATGGATTGGAAAGCAACCTATAAAAAATGGAATGATTATCTGGATTTAGATAAAGAGCTGCAAGAGAAATTAACGGCTCTTGCAGATGATGAAAAGGCTTTAGAAGATGCTTTTTACAAAAACCTTGAGTTCGGTACTGGCGGTATGCGCGGTGAGATTGGTGTCGGTACAAATCGCATGAATATTTATACCATCCGTAAAGCTACCCAAGGCTTCGCTTCCTATATCGGAGAGCTTGGAGAGGAAGCGAAAAAACGCGGTGTTGTCATTGCTTATGATTCCAGACATAAATCCCCGGAATTCGCGATGGAAGCTGCGAAAACGTTAGCGACGAATGGCATTCAGGCATTCGTGTTTGACAGCCTTCGCCCTACTCCAGAATTATCCTTCGCGGTCCGCCATCTAAATGCAGCAGGCGGTATTGTCATTACAGCGAGTCATAATCCTCCTGAATACAATGGCTACAAAGTATACAATGAAGATGGAGGACAGCTTCCACCTCTTGATGCTGACCGTTTGATTGATATGGTCAATGCCATTGAAAATGAATTGGCCATCAAAGTAGAGGACGAGCTATCCTTACAGGATAAAGGCTTAATCAAAATCATCGGACCAGAGGTCGATGACGCGTATAATGAGAAAGTATTAACAATCTCTGAACAGCCTAATTTGGCAAACGAAGTGGATGTGCATGTTGTCTTCACGCCGCTTCACGGTACAGCTAACCTTTCTGTCCGCCGTGCCCTTGCTGACCTTGGCTATAAGAATGTTGAAGTCGTAAAAGAGCAAGAGCTTCCAGACCCTGAATTCTCGACTGTCTCTTCACCAAACCCTGAAGAGCACGCGGCGTTCGAACTTGCCATCCAAAAGGGCAAGGAAACGAATGCGGATATCCTGGTTGGAACAGACCCGGATGCTGACCGTGTTGGTATCGCTGTTAAGAATGAGTCCGGTGAGTATACCGTATTAACGGGGAATCAGACAGGCGCTTTGTTCCTTGATTATATTCTTTCCCAAAAGAAAGAAAAAGGTGAGCTACCAGCTAATGGGATTGTCTTCAAAACAATCGTAACATCTGAATTTGGGCGTGAAATTGCCTCGAGCTATGGCATGAAGACAGAGGATGTCTTGACTGGCTTCAAATTCATTGGTGAGAAAATCAAGCAGTATGAGGAATCAGGGGAGTATAAATTCCTCTTCGGCTATGAGGAAAGCTATGGTTCCTTGATTAAGGACTTTGCCCGTGATAAAGATGCGGTACAAGCAGCAGTCATGGCGGTTGAAATTTGCGCTCATTACAAACGCCAAGGAAAAACCGTTTATGAGGCACTGCAAGACCTTTATAAGAAGCATGGCTACTATCTAGAAGGCATGCGTTCCTTGACGCTGAAAGGAAAAGAAGGTGCTGAGAAAATCCAGCATATTCTAGCCCAATTCAGAAGCACGCCACTTGATTCTTTGGCAGGTGTAAATGTAACAGCTGTAGAGGATTATAAAGAAAGCGTGAGAAAAGAAATCGGTACAGATACGACTCAAGAAATTCATCTGCCGAAATCCAATGTTATCAAGTATTTCTTTGAGGATGAATCATGGGTCTGCCTGCGTCCATCTGGAACAGAGCCGAAGATCAAATTCTACTTCGCAGTGAAGGATGAAAGTAAACAAGGAAGCGAGAAGAAGCTTCAACAATTCATGAATGAAATGATGGAGAAAGTCGAACAAATCTAAAATAACGAAAAGGAGAGCTGGCGACTTAGTCATCAGCTCTCCTTTTTTTCTTGTCTCATTGTTAGCTTTTAACCGTATAATTTTCCCACCACAGAAAAAAATAACGATAACTAGAATGTTTGGTTTGCCCATTCCTCCTCATAAGGAAGGAAGCTAGCGTGGTCAATGTATTGCAAAAGGTCGGTCAGCGTCTTCTCGATGGACCGATAATCCTTCGAGAAGTGATAGGCATGCAAGAAGTGTTCAATCTTCTTGGATAAAAAGTGGTCATGCGTACGGACCATCAAAATGAGAAGATTATCCCATTCCGAACGGTGCGTGTAATACAATGCCCGGTCATAATCAACCTTGTTCAATGTAATCACTCTCCTTCATGTCGAGGAGTTATAAATAGTTTGTTCAAAGGGACCGTTTTATCACCCTGTAAAAGTTGGGGTGTTTGTTAAATGAGAAACCTGATATAAGGAGGGTATAGAATGCCATGCTGCGAAGGACCATGCTTTTAAGTATTTATGTCTATTTCTTTATTGGTTCCTATGCCATGGCAGATTCTCCTTATACATATAATGATTTGGAGCATGACTTGGTGTTACTTCATGAGCGATATCCAGAGAAAATTTTTTACGGTTCTATAGGGAAGACAAGCTACGGCCGTCAGATTTATGCATTAAGAATCGGAAATGGCGAGAAAGCTATCCTGCTTAGCGGTGCCCATCATGCAAGGGAATGGATGACCTCTATGCTTTTGATGAAGATGGCGACTGTTTATGCAGGCGAAATAGAGAAAGAACCCCTGCTTGAGAAAGGGGCAATTTGGATTGTGCCAATGGTCAATCCTGATGGAGTCAGCATCCAGCAGGGAGATTTTCGCGGGATCCCATGGAAAGACCGAATCTCCTTATGGAGGATGAACCGTTTTTCCTTTTCGTTTACGAGATGGAAGGCAAACGGGCGAGGAGTGAATTTGAATCGTCAATATCCTGCAGGCTGGAAAGAGATGAAGACTGGTGTTGATCACCCCTCCTATCAATTCTATAAGGGAGCACACGCGATAAGTGAGGCTGAAACGAAAGCACTCGCTCGGTTCACGAAGTCCTTAAAGCCTGTTATCTCCGCGGCTTATCATAGTACAGGCCGGGAAATCTTCTGGCATTATCAAACAAGCGACCAGCAGAAAGAGCGTGACTATCGCCTGGCAAAAGCTGTCGCAGATAAGACAGGCTACCATCTTTCCCAGCCTGATAAGAATGCCGTGGGGTCAGGATTTACTGATTGGCTGATAGCTGAAATTAAGATTCCTGCTATGACCATTGAGATTGGAAAGGAACGAGTAAATACAGAGGTCCCTTTACGGGAATTTGAAGCAGAGTGGAAGGCAAATCGTGATATCGGCTGGCTTCTTCTTAAAGAGGCGCTGGACTCAGGGCAGAAATAACAAAGGCTTGCGTCATTTTTGGGCTATTCCTTCATACATTGATATAAGGACCAATAGTGGAGGTGGAACAAAAATGATAGCAGATGAATTTAAGGATTTGGAGTATGCCATAGATGAGATAACCGAAATTGCGCAAGGGTTTGGTCTTGATTTTTACCCGATGCGCTATGAGATTTGTCCGCCGGAGATCATTTATACCTTTGGTGCTTATGGAATGCCGACTCGTTATTCCCATTGGAGCTTTGGAAAACAATTTTTTAAGATGAAGCTGCATTATGATGTCGGCTTAAGTAAAATATATGAATTAGTAATCAACTCAAATCCATGCTATGCCTTCTTGCTCGACAGCAATTCCCTTATCCAAAATAAACTGATTGTTGCCCATGTGCTTGCTCACTGTGATTTCTTCAAGAACAATATCCGCTTTGTCAATACAAAACGCGATATGGTCGAAAGTATGGCTGCAACAGCGGAAAGGGTCAGGCAGTACGAAATTGAATACGGAAAGCTAGAGGTGGAAAAATTCCTTGACTCTGTCCTCTCAATAGAAGAGCATATTGACCCATCTCTATTAAGGCCAAAACTAAGCTGGTCAATGGATGAAGATGATGAGGATGAATCACCACATATTGTGACGCCATATGATGATCTTTGGGGCATAGATGAGCATAAGAAACCAGAAAAGAAAAAAAAGACGAAGAAATTCCCGCCAAAGCCTGAAAAAGATATCCTCCTGTTCATTGAGCAATACAGCCGAACACTGGAGAACTGGCAGCGTGATATCCTTACGATGATGCGCGAAGAAATGCTCTATTTTTGGCCACAGCTGGAGACAAAAATTATGAACGAAGGCTGGGCCAGCTTTTGGCACCAGCGCATCCTCCGCGAGCTCGACCTAACAAGCGGCGAATCGATTGAATTCGCAAAGCTAAATGCAGGGGTCGTGCAGCCGTCAAAGACAGGAATTAATCCGTACTACCTCGGTATCAAAATCTTTGAGGACATCGAGGAACGCTATAATAACCCAACAGAGGAAATGAAAAGGCGTGGCGTCATGCCAAACTCAGGCCGCGAAAAAATGTTCGAGGTCCGCGAAATCGAATCCGATATTTCCTTCCTCCGCAATTACCTCACGAAGGATTTGGTTATGCGCGAGGACATGTATCTCTTCCAGAAGAAGGGCCGCGACTACAAGATTGTCGACAAGGACTGGAAATCCGTCCGTGATCAGCTCGTCAGTATGCGCGTCAATGGAGGCTTCCCTTACATCACGGTCACTGATGGGGATTACCTCAAGAACGGTGAGCTGTACTTGAAGCATTGGTTTGAGGATATTGAGCTAGATGTGAAGTACCTCGAAAAAGTCTTGCCTCATCTGCATTATTTATGGGGGCGGACGGTGCATATTGAAACGATCCTTGAGGGCAAGGAGATTGTGTTTAATTATGATGGGAAGAGTGTGAATCGGAAGTATTTATAAGAGATGAGGAGAAGCCAAGAGAAATTGGCTTCTTTTTTTGGCCAAAGTATAGCCTTTAGGGGGTGTCTGCTTCAGTTTATATGCTAAGCGGATAATAAAACCTATGTTTAATACATAAAGGCAATGAAGAATAAGGAATTTCGAAGAGGATTCACAATTGATGCATGTAGAAAGGGAGTCCACCTTGATGGGATCCTTCTTGGGGGAAAATAAGCCTTTGCAAAGATGTCTCATATGTCGGATAGAAGAGGGAAACAAACAATTCGTGAAGGATGAGCGTATCCTCTTCACTGACTGTGTAGACGACGGAGGAGTTACCTTTGACTGCCAAGGCGCTTTTTTCGCCTTTTTCTCCTACCCAAAGCACGATGGTTTGGTTACGTCCACGGTTATCTTCGATTTTCACTTCATAGTCAGGATCGCCTAATTCAACCGTGCCTTCCATTTTCTCGGCTCGGTCGATGACCCCTTGAAAGGCCTCGAGCGTGGATAAATCGTTCGGCTCCCACTCTTCCAGTCTACCACTATACTCTTCATAATTTCCTGGCTGTGAAACAATGATTCCTTCCAGTGTCCGTTCTTTCATCAGGTCCTTCTGGGCTAAGCACCCTTCTAAGCCCATCGAGAACAACGAGCCTAAAATGATGGCCAGTACACCGCTTTTCATCGTACATCTTCCTTTCTATGAAGAAGAGGTTATTCGTTTATTAATTATATTGTTAAGTTTATTGAGAAATGAATGGCCTCTTTTAAAAGGCTGTTTTCGTAAAGATTGTTGCTTTTGAATAAAAAGGGAAGCTGCTATCCATTTTCTGTACAATTGCATTTAGAGTGCCTTCTTGAACAAACGGGGCAGTTTATTTAAAGAAGAAGTAGTCATTTTTGTATATCTTTTATGAGGTCATGATGGTTATCATTGCAGAGCATTTTTTATAAAACCTCTGTAAAATGACTCTTTAAATTTAATCGGGATGTCCCTTCATTAAGTTTTGTTGAAAAAACGCAAGTCTTAACAGACTAACATAAGATTTTCTGATGGAATACTAATTATTCAAATAAAAATCTAATTGCGAATGAGAACCATTATTAATATTTATTATTAAAAGAACAGCCTATTATGTTAGTGCAATCAACAATCATTCTCAATTAGATTTTTATTTTCTCAATTAGATTGACTTTCGATTATAGGGTTGCTATGCTTGGATTAAAGAACGGATTACAATAAATATTATTTTTTCATAATGAATTGGGATTCAGAGAGAGAGGGATTTTTATGGACACTTCAATATGGAGCAAGTGGCGCGAGCACATTGAACTTATTGCTGCATTATTAAGCGGTCTGTTTATTTTACTCGGCTGGATATTATCTAAGAATGAATTTGGGACAATATCCATTCTTTTGTATTTGCTCGCTTTTGCGATTGGCGGATATGCCAAGGCAAAAGAAGGGATAACGGATACGATTGAAACAAAGAGATTGAATGTTGAAATACTGATGATATTAGCGGCGGTTGGTTCAGCTATTATTGGTTATTGGACAGAAGGAGCCATCTTAATTTTTATTTTCTCTTTAAGCGGTGCTCTTGAGACATACACAATGAATAAGAGTCATAAAGAAATATCTGCTTTAATGGATTTACAGCCGGAAGAAGCACTTTTAATTGATCATGAAGGAAATGAGACAATTGTGAAGGTTGCCGATTTAACATTAGGCGATCATATTCTCATTAAAGCGGGTGAACGAGTTCCATCAGATGGAACCATTATTCAAGGTACGACCAATATTGATGAAGCGGCCATTACAGGTGAATCTATTCCAGTTAGTAAGCAGGTTAACGATGAAGTGTTTGCGGGTACGGTTAATCTTCGGGGAACGATTACTGTTGAAATTACTAAACCGCAAGAGGAGACCCTATTCCAAAAAATCATTCAGTTAGTGCAATCAGCGCAAAGTGAAAAATCCCCTTCACAATTATTTATTGAGAGATTTGAAGGGACATATGTAAACATTGTCTTGATTGTTGTTGGTTTAATGCTATTTTTACCTCATTTTTTATTAGGATGGACATGGAATGAAACGATTTATCGTGCCATGGTTCTCTTAGTTGTTGCTTCCCCGTGTGCCTTAGCGGCTTCTGTTATGCCAGCGACATTATCAGCTATCTCGAATGGCGCAAGAAGAGGGATTTTATTTAAAGGCGGTGTCCACTTAGAGAATTTAGGCAATTTAAAGGCGATTGCCCTTGATAAAACCGGTACATTAACCAAAGGGAAACCAGAAGTGACTGATGTGTTATTTAGGGATGATCTGACGGAAGAGGGGTTTCTTCAGTTCGTTGCGTCTGTTGAAAAATACTCTAATCACCCATTGGCACAATCGATCGTGAAGTATGCATCCGAAAATAGTGGTTTATCCTTGATTAAACCTGAATCATCAGAGGATATATCAGGCTTTGGAGCGAAGGCCATTTTGCAGGGAGTTGAATGGAAGGTCGGCAAAGCAGATTTTGTTGGAGCAGATGCTGCCGCTGAATTCCAGAATGGTATCGCTAATCAGCTGGCGGAGGAAGGTAAAACAATTGTATTTGCAAGTGATGATAAGGGAATAGCTGGTCTCATAACATTAAAAGATACGGTTCGCCCAGAAACGCTCGAGGCGATAGAAAAGCTCAAATCTGTAGGTGTGCACACATTTATGCTTACAGGAGATGGTAAAGCGACTGCACAGGCAATAGCAAGGGAAAGCCGAGTAGACGGGTTTGTCGCTGAATGTTTGCCTGAGACCAAGGTCGAAGAACTGAAAAAGTTAAAAGAAAAGTATGGAACAGTTGCGATGGTTGGAGACGGTATTAATGATGCGCCTGCATTAGCGACAGCTTCGATTGGGATTGCGATGGGGGAAGGGACGGATGTAGCCCTTGAAACAGCTGATGTAGTCCTGATGAAGAATAATTTATCACTAATTGCAGAAGCCGTGCTTCTTTCACGAAAAATGAATAAGATCATCAAGCAAAATGTTATTTTCTCTATAACAGTTATCATGCTGTTAGTTTGTTCGAATTTCCTGCAGACGATTAATTTACCTTTAGGTGTCATCGGTCATGAAGGAAGCACGATTCTCGTTATTCTTAATGGACTTCGGCTGTTAAAAACAATAAAAGAATAAGGTCACGCAGACTTTTATCTAAAAGAGGCTGGGACAAAGGTTTGTAACAACTAAAAAGGCTTGAACCATTTTAATGCGCAGTTTAAAATGGTTCAGCCTTTTTAGTTAGTTTAGTGCTGTTAAACATGAATACTGGTATTAGAATACGATGACTCACGGCAACCGTTAACTAGACTAATGGCCAGTTTTAGTTGTCATCCAACTAGGCAAGTCTGATACAGGGAATACTTATTTAATGGACAAAGACAAAGATGTGAATTTCTTCACAAATGGAAGGAAAATGCTGTAGATGTTACTTATCTTGTATGCTAGAATACTAGTGGGAAAAATGACCTTATAATGTATAACAGAAGGCTCTTACATAAAAGATTGAATTTAATTTCTTAATACAAAAAACATGTAATGAAGCAAAACAGTGCATACTACATGGTGAACATTTTCTCAAATCATCAGCAAGGGAGTATCATGCAGAATGACTAAAGTCGATTTAAAAGCAAAACCTTATCATTTATCTGACTCAGATATTCAATGGGTACAAGATACAATCAACTCCATGACAATCGAAGAAAAAATCGGTCAATTATTCGTAAACATGGGTGCCAGCCGTACAGAAGAATATTTAACAGATATCCTTAACAACTACCATATTGGTGCAGTACGTTACAACCCAGGTAAAGCTGAAGAAGTTTACGATCAAAATAAAATCCTTCAAGAAAACAGCAAAATTCCATTGCTTATCGCTGCAAACACAGAAGCAGGCGGAAATGGTGCTTGTACAGATGGAACAGAAGTTGGCCTAGAAGTTAAAATCGGTGCGACAAAAGATGCGAAATGGGCTTATGAAATGGGACGCGTGTCTGGTGTGGAAGCTTCCGCTATCGGCTGTAACTGGAGCTTTGCGCCAATCGTTGACATCAACATGAACTGGCGTAACCCAATCATCTCTAGCCGTACTTTCGGTTCTGATCCAGACCAAGTGCTAGAAATGAGCTTGGCTTATATGAAAGGTATCCAGGAAAGCGGAATCGCTCCTGCTGCTAAACACTTCCCAGGAGATGGTGTTGATGAGCGTGACCAACACTTATCCTTCGCACCTAACAGCTTATCTTGCGACGAATGGGATAAAACATTCGGTAAAGTATACAAAGGCTTAATCGATGCAGGTCTGCCTTCTATCATGGCTGGTCACATCCATATGCCTGCTTACTCTAAGCACTTCAACCCTAGCTTGAAAGAGGAAGATATGCTTCCTGCAACACTTTCTAAAGAATTGATCACTGATCTACTACGCGGTAAATTAGAGTTCAATGGTGTTGTTGTAACAGATGCGAGCCACATGGTTGCAATGACATCTGCCATGAAGCGCAGCGAAATGCTTCCAACTGCTATTGCGGCTGGCTGTGACTTATTCTTATTCTTCAACGATCCGGATGAAGACTTCGGTTACATGATGGAAGGATACAAAAAAGGCATTATCACTGAAGAGCGCCTAGAAGCTGCTCTAACTCGTATCCTAGGTCTTAAAGCATCTTTAGGCCTTCACAAAAAAGCAAAAACAGAAATCATGATGCCGAAAGAAGAAGCGCTTAAACAAATCGGTCTTCCTGAAAATGTTGCGCTATTTAAGGAAGTCACTGATCGTGCCATTACATTGGTAAAAGACAAACAAGACATCTGGCCTGTTACACCTGAGAAATACAAACGAGTATTATTGGTTAACGTAAAAACGGCTGAAGGTGCTTTCAGTAAATTGATTAGCGGAAACAAACCTAAGCCAATCGATCTTTTGAAAGCTGAGCTTGAGTCTAAAGGCTTCGAAGTGGAAATCCACGAATCTCCAATGGACAAAATCGCTGACTTGCCACCAGAAGAGCAAATGAAGAGCATTATGAATGCATATGCAGCAAAACGTCCGATTAAAGAATTAACGGACAAATATGATTTAATCATTAACATTGCTAACATTAAAATGGGTGAAGTAGTACAACGTATGACATGGAATGCTTTAAAAGGAACTCCTGATATTCCATTCTATGTTCATGAAGTGCCAACAATCTTCGTTTCTGTAAACAATCCATTCCACTTAGCGGATGTTCCACAAGTGAAAACGTACATTAATACGTACGATGGAAATAAAGAAACAATTGAAGTGTTAGTTGAAAAATTGATGGGTAAATCACCATTCAAAGGGAAAGACCCTGTTGATGCATATTGCGGTTTAATGGATACTCGTATCTAATGATAAGTAAAAGGGACTATCCTAAGAGATGTTTATGACACTCTTAGGGTTAGTCCCTTTTTTATTTCACAAGTGATTTAACAAAAGCAGTTTTCCGCTTTTTCCAAGGTAAATACATAATGCCCCATAAGAGAAGAATAATTAAGATTAGACCAAATATGTATCCTGGATTCCCAAAAATAGACTCAAGCGGAACAAGCGGAGAACCAGGTGATGGAACATTTAAAAACATAAAGTTCGTACCCCATAGTTTGTTTAATGGGTAAATAATCGATGCTGCTATCCCTAAAAATAGAACTGAGCCACCTATTCTTTTTTTATTCGGCTGCACGATGCCCGCATGCAGCACCATCACACAATACATAACAAGAGCTAAATGAAAAATGAAGCTAAATATACTCATAAACTCATAAATTGGGCGGTGCGTCCAGTTACAAAATAATAAAGCTGCAATGGCACCTGGCAAAAATAAATTATAGAGCATTTCTCCAATCATTGAATGATTTGTGTATGCATGATAAAAAATCGCAAAAATGGCTAACCCGCATAATTCAAAGGGGAGATAGTCGATTGAAAATACATTTACCTTAACTAGATAAATATCCTTCATAATCTCAAAGAGCAATATAAACCATGCAAGCATTCGCTGTACAAAAGTTTGTCCTGTGGTATCTAGACTTTTAAAATGCTTGCTGACAACGATGACGGATGACGTTATGACAATGAGCCATCCAATATGATATGGTCCATATAGTGAAAATCCCATTTTACTACCTTCCTTATTTTTGAAGAAATTCTATTTGCCCAATGGATCTGCTAATGTTTCTCCCATTGTATCTTCATCTGCAAAGACTAAACCGATGGGCAACTTTTTCGGATACATTTTCACTATTGGCAATACAGCCCCCTCGTAAAAATAATTCCTAATATTAAGATAACGATAAACAGAACATAAAATAAATGATTAGAATTTTCCAATTCCCCCAAATTAAAGACTTCCTTTTAATGAACACGATGTCTATTATCTTAACTTGATTATATTAGTGGCCCATTATAGTGACTATAGTTAATACCTGCGTCTTTATTCATTAATGGACAAATTAAAAGACAATGTTAAGTAACATTTTAATTAATCAACGTAATGTTGATTTAAGTGCAGTTTGAATATGAAATTATGTCAGTTTTTGGAGTTGGAGAACTTGAAGTTCAAGAAGGCTCTATTTGATGCATGTGTCGAGCTTGTACAGGAAAAGGACTTTAAACATATTACTATTAATGAGGTACTAGGCCGTGCAGATCTTAACCGAGGAATATTCTATCTGCATTTCGCTGATAAATATGACATGATGGATAGCTTCGAAAATGAGATGATTGAAAAGATTGAAGCTTGGGCCCGCGAATACACTTTAGCTGATTCAGCGAAAGAACATTTCATTTTCATGAACTTTCATAAATAGGACTGCATAATGCTCATTCACAAGAAAGATAGATGGGTCATTAAAAATTGGCTTGGCATGGATGAATTCAATGAGGACAGCATGAGACGGATATAGTACTTGAGAGTCGGAGCACGATACAGAAAGGTTATCGTCTTATTATTTGCTATTTTAAAACTCCTCTGTTATTCTTAAGAAGAATTATTTTTGTTCGTTCGCAGATTGAGAAGAGATTTTGATTTTCGTCTAAGGTATTTGAGCAAGGATAGTAACATATTGTGTGGATTCACACTAGGAGGCAACAATTATGGAACAAGGTAAAGTTAAGTGGTTTAATGCAGAAAAAGGTTTTGGATTTATCGAGCGTGAAGGTGGAGAAGACGTATTCGTACATTTCTCAGCTATTCAAGGCGAAGGTTTCAAATCTTTAGACGAAGGTCAAAGTGTAACTTTTGAAGTAGAACAAGGACAACGTGGCCCACAAGCTACAAACGTTCAAAAAGCTTAATAATAGCTAAAGAAAGACCTTGCATTATATGCAGGGTCTTTTTTGCGTTCATTTAATCAAATCAAAAAAAGCCCTATTCGATAAAATGAATAGGGCTTTTGCAACAAACGTTTAAAACTAGTAAGATCAAATGGTAGGCTAAGTATAGCACAGTGTTTGAATAATCCCTAATTTAAACTAACAATAGGCAGGCTTTATTTTATCATACAATTATTCCCTCCATTAGATGACGGAAGCATGAGACCAATCCTTATAGCTATATCACAGCATGTCAGCTATAGTAATCGATTAATTTATGGAAGAAGGAGTACCCATAAATTAATCGAATACATTTTATGAAGGAGGAGAACGAATGAACAATAATTTCGGGAAGCTTTCCTTGCTGATGGTCGGCTTAAGTCTGATCCTATCTTTTTTTCTGAGACCGGAATATGTGGGTCCATTTTTGTTGGGATTCGCCCTTTTTTCTATAGCAGGAATAGTATTTGCTTGTCTTTCGAAAAAGTGGTCCTCCATTATCGGAGGAATTTTGCTGAATGGAGCTGCTTTGGTATTCTTCAGCCTTTTGGTGCTTGGAATGGGGATAGGGGAAAGGTAATATATCTGGTTAAGCTGCCTGTATTGGCGGCTTTTTTACTCTAATAGGAAAGGTTCTATGTTGATTTGAGTGAGAATAACCTTTAATATAAGAGTATAATTATATAAGTGACAGGTTATATAAAAAGAGGAGATAAACATGAAACCGATGGAAAAAATGATCCAGCAATTAAAAGCGGTTAGTGATCCGAATCGATTAAAGCTATTAGCGTGCCTAAAGACGGGAGAGGTATGTGTCTGTGATTTCGTCGAAGTCCTGCAAATATCTCAGCCTGCTGTCAGCCAGCAATTGAAGAAGCTGAAGGATGCAGGCATCATACTTGAGAGGAAGAAGGGGACGTGGAAGCATTTTCGGTTGAATGAGGAACAAAAGCCATATATTCAAGCAATTATTGATGAGCTTGAAGCAATTGATGTGAAGTGCTGCCAGAGCGAATGCAAAAATTGAAGGAGATTTATATGAAAGAAAAAAGTGTTACAAAAAGACTGTCCTTTTTGGATAGATATTTAACCTTATGGATATTTATAGCTATGGCAGCAGGTGTTTTGATTGCTGTGATGGTTCCGGATTTCAAAAACATGTTAGATGCATTTTCTGTGGGAACGACCTCGATTCCAGTGGCTATTGGCTTGATTTTGATGATGTATGCCCCACTTGCAAAGGTGCGTTATGAAGAGATGTGGAGAGTCTTCAAGGATTGGAAGGTTCTTTTGCTTTCTTTGTTCCAAAATTGGCTTCTTGGTCCAGTTTTGATGTTTTTCCTTGCCATAATATTCTTGCATGATTATCCGGAATATATGGCTGGGCTGATTATGATTGGCCTCGCACGCTGTATTGCCATGGTAATAGTTTGGAATGACTTGGCGCGTGGCGACCGGGAGTATGTCGCAGGGCTTGTGGCCTTTAACTCTGTGTTTCAAATCTTGTTTTATTCCGTCTTTGCCTATTTCTTTTTGAATGTGCTGCCGGGTGTCTTTGGCATGGAGAATCTTACGGTCGTCATCTCAATGTGGGAAATTGCTAAAAGTGTTCTCATCTATTTGGGTATTCCTTTTGTGGCAGGGATGGTCACACGTTATTTGGGATTAAGACTGAAGGGAGAAAAATGGTATCAGGAATCCTTCCTTCCGAAAATATCTCCGCTTACGTTAATTGCCTTGCTATTTACAATTGTCATGATGTTCTCCTTGAAGGGGGATACAATAATTGAACTTCCGTTGGATGTTATTCGTATTGCCATACCATTATTGATCTATTTCTTGATTATGTTTGCTGTATCCTTTTTCGCGTCGAAAAAGGCAGGAGCGAGCTATCCAGTTACGGCTTCACTGTCATTTACGGCAGCCAGCAATAACTTTGAGCTGGCGATTGCGGTAGCTGTCGCGGTTTTTGGCATCGATAGTGGTGTTGCCTTTGCGGCAGTAATTGGTCCGCTTGTCGAGGTACCGGTATTAATTGCCCTTGTTCATGTAGCGCTTCGATGGCAGAGGAAATATTTTCGAACGGAACTATGATTACATAATGAGGAGGACATTAGAGGTAATGGGGAAACAAACAATCTATTTTTTATGTACGGGAAATTCCTGCCGCAGTCAAATGGCTGATGGCTGGGCGAAAAAACTATTGCCTGGGTGGGAAGTGAAAAGCGCAGGACTTGAAGCGCACGGGCTGAACCCGAATGCGGTTAAAGCAATGGCAGAGGTTGATATTGATATATCTGCACATACATCAGATGTGATCGATCCGGAAATCTTGAATAATTCCGATTTAGTCGTGACTTTATGCGGACATGCGGATGAGCATTGCCCGGTCACGCCCCCACATGTTAAGCGTGTGCACTGGGGATTTGATGATCCGGCAAAGGCAGAAGGAACCGAAGCAGAGAAATGGGCATTCTTTCAGCGGGTGCGTGATGAGATTGGGGAACGAATCAAACATTTTGCAGAAACAGGTGAATGAAATGAGAATTGGCAGCCAGGAGAGATTCTCCTTGGCTGATTTTTTTTAATTGATTTTAGGGCGTTATCTAATATAATGCCTGTTCTTTATATGCGGGATTCAGTTTATAGGAAGAGAAATTCTTTTTCGGGTAGCCTGCAGGAAAAAGGGGGAGTCAAGAAGAACCAGTAAATGAGGGGGGAGAGTTGTGAACCAATCATTTATTATCATTGCGATGATATTGTTTATTCTTGCTTATTTGATTGGTGTGAAAAAGCAAACAAGGCTATTGTCCGGTTTTAATGAACAGCAGGTGAGGGATAAGGATAAGCTTGCTAGTTTAGTCGGTTCTTTTAATCTCATTATGGGGATGGTCATGGTTGGCGGGGCCTTTATTAAACACCCGGATGCACAGGCTTTGATTCCGATATTAGTCATTGGTTATGTGATTTTGATTGCTTACGTGAATACGAAAATGCTTGATTAAATAGGCGTATTGAGGGAGAGAGGCAAAATGAAGACAGCACTGCTGGTTATTGATGTTCAAAATGGTATGTTCCAGGAAGGGGAGGCTGTTTATAAAGGTGAGGGACTGTTAAGAAAGATAAATAAGGTTATTGATCAAGCGCGATTATATCAGATGCCCATCTTCTATATCCAGCATAACGAGCCAGCCGGCTGGCCATTAGAATTCGGTAAAGAGGGGTGGGAAATTCATCCTGAAATCAAGCCTTGTAATCAAGATGTAATCATTCAAAAGAAGAGTCCGGATTCCTTCTTGAATACAACATTAGAAGCAGAATTGAATAAGAAAGAGGTTGAGCATGTCATCCTGATGGGGATTCAAACAGAGGTGTGTGTTGATACGACATGCAGGAGAGCCTTCAGCCTGGGTTATAAGGTTACACTTGTTTCAGATGCACACAGCACTTGGGATTCTGACGATCTGACAGCACAGGGTATCATTAATCATCATAATCGGATATTGAGGTGGTTTGCGGATGTCTGCTCGAGTGATGAGGTTGTAGGGAGTATGGGGAAATCAGATTGCGTGAGAAGTAAAGGGTAAAAGAGGATGATTTCCCGGTTTTTAATAATCTCTCTCGTCGAATCAAGATCCTGTCTTGAATATAAAAAAGCTGTCCCTAAGCCGTATGAACAGGCTTAGAAACAGCTGGCATTTGGAAGGAGACCTTGTGTGAAAGTCCCCATGTTCCTCGTATTACATCGCAGTCATTCCGCCATCAATGACGAATTCAGATCCTGTAGAGTAAGAAGATTCATCACATGCCAAGTAAAGAACCAGGTTAGAAACTTCTTCAGGCTCAGCGACGCGTTTGAGCGGGATATGTTTAGAGAATGCTTCTACAGCTGCTTTTGTATCCTCTTGTACAACCATTGGTGTCGCGATAACACCAGGGTGGACAGAGTTTACGCGAATGCCATAATTAGCACATTCAATGGCAGCAGCTTTCGTCATGCCGCGCACGGCGAATTTCGTATCAGTATAGCCGATTGCTCCTGCTACAAGACCATTCATGGAAGAGATATTGACAATGGAGCCTCCGCCTGCTTTTTGCATGGCAGGAATCACTGTCTTCATACCAAGGAAAACAGACACTTGGTTAATCTCGACAATGCGGCGATACTCTTCTTCTGTAGTCTGCAGAATGGACTTCGCCATCGTGATGCCGGCATTATTGACCAATACATCCACTTTGCCAAACGTTTTTTCAGCTTCTGCGACTACGTTTGCCCAATCTTCAGCACTTGTGACATTTTGACTGACAAATAAAGCGTTTTCACCTAGCTCTGCAGATAATGCTTCCCCTTTTTCCTTGTTCAAGTCTGTTAGTACGACCTTTGCGCCTTCTTCAATGAATTTACGTGCATGTGAAGCACCCATACCTTGAGCAGCGCCTGTGATAATCGCTACTTTTCCCTCTAATCGTTTCATAACGATTCCCCCCTTATGGTATTCCTAAATAATTAAATTACTTTACATCTGTAAATTAACAGATAAGTAAGGTGTTTGTCCAATAAAAGGATTGATGTCATAATAAATACAAGAATATGTCTGTATTTAGGAGATGAGGAGGGGTGTATATGGCTGGTAATGAAGATCGCCGAGCAGTAAGGACGAAGGGAAATCTTAAGAAGGCTTTACTAGCCTTATTAAAGGAAAAGGATTTACTCGATATAACAATCACTGAGGTAGCTCAATTAGCTGGGTGTAATCGGGTGACTTTTTACTCACATTATAAAGATTTACAGGCGTTGCTTTCAGCTATCGTTGATGATTATTTGGAGGGTTTGGTTGATAACTTTCGAAGAAGCTTCAAAAACCAGAAGAGCATTGCGGCAAACGATGTAGATAGGCAGCTTCCGATCTTTGAATTCATCTATGAGAATCAATTTATTTTCTCGTTGATTCTAAAAGGTGTCGTGCTTCCAGGTTCGCAGAATCAATTTTGTGAAAGTCTCGTGAAGGTATCGGGTACAGAGCTTGAGTTAAAGGAGAAATCGGTTGTAGAAATACCGGTATTAAATTACTTTTCTACCTATGGGAGCCTTGGCTTCTTTCTTTACTGGGCGATGGGGGATTTCAAGGAGCCACCTGAGGTTATGGCAAAGAAACTAGCCTATCTGCAGGGGAAAATGTTCGTAGAAGCGAAAGTGCGCACATAATAAGGACATCAGCATGCTGCTGATGTTCTTTGGTTTCTAAAGATGGACCTTTATCGGCAGAAAGGTCAAGGGCTGGTCTGTGGCAGAAGGAGTGAGATGTTCAAGGAATGAAAAAATCTCGTTCGTTCCTATGGCATTGAGCAATGGATTATTTGGAGATTAATGATTACTCTTAGGAAGTATTAGAACATTGTCATTTAAATGAAAGGGACTGGTGTAAACCGGTAAAGATTTATGACTTAAAATTGAGCGGTTTACCATTTATAATAATCAAAGAAAAAGGAGGCCGGGTTTCATGATTCCAATCAATGTGAATAATACAAGCTTAATACTTGAGGGCGGAACATTTCGCACAGTTTATACGGCAGGGATATTGGATGGTTTCCTTGAGAGTGAAATCATGTTTCCTTACATATTGGGAATTTCTGCGGGCGCTATCAGTGCCTGTTCCTATGTGTCTGAGCAGAAAAATCGGACGATTCGCTTTCTCTCTACATACCGTAATGATAAACGTTATGTTGGGATGAGAAATTTTCTTACAGAGAGGAGCCTGTTCGGGCTAACATTTGCTTATGATACTATTCCTAACCAAATAGATCTTTTCGATTGGGAAACTTTCCAATCGTTTAAGGGCACTTTACTGTTTGGCGTGACTAATGCCTATACAGGAGAGGTTGAATATGTGGATGGGAAAACGATGGATAAGGGAGCGACAATTCTACGGGCGTCATGTGCCATTCCTTTATTGTTCCCGGAAATCAAACTGAATGGCATTCCTTACTATGATGGCGGTTTGGCGGATCCAATCCCAATTCAGAAGGCTATTGCGGATGGGTATGATAAGCATGTCATTATCCTGACACGTGAACGGGGTTATCGAAAGGTGCTTGATAGCCAAACGAAATGGGCGATGAAGCTTTTCCGCAAGAAGTATCCGCAATTGGTACGAGCGATGGAAAAGCGTGCGGACAATTACAATAAGACCATGGACTTGATTGAAAAGATGGAGCAGGAAGGACGAGCATTTGTCTACCGCCCGCCGCATGCCTTGAAAAGCTTCGAGAAGGATACCAAGGTGATGTGGAACTCGCATAAGATAGGGATGGAGCAATTTTACGACCGGGCTCCTGAACTGCTAGAGTTTCTTGCAAGTAATTACGTTGGGAAACGTAAAGAAATGTCTCTATAATTATAAAACATAGAAAGCCAGGGAAATGATTCGCCCGGCTTTTTGTTTTGGGTTTGTTTAAGCCGCTATCTTGTCTAAAGCAGGCTAATTCTAGTATGATGAATAAAATAACTGAATATTTTATCAATTATAGAGCGGGAGGGAAAGAAAATGGATATACTCCATAAAGAGCATTTTATCTATTCCTTTGATAAGAAACATGAGCCAGCATTAGTCGTATCTTCAGGCACCCAAGTGATAATTGAGACGCATGATTGTTTCTTAGGTCAGATCGAATCAGAGGAGACATCGTATCATGCCATCGACTGGGAGCAAATTAATCCCGCTACAGGCCCCATTTATGTGGAGGGTGCTAAAGCAGGGGATATATTAAAGGTAACCATTGATGATTTGGAGATTGCTCAAACAGGTATCATCGCAACTGGCAAGGAATTAGGAGTCATGGGTCATCGCCTGGAGGAATTCACGATAAAGAAAGTGGATATTGAGGATCATACATATGTATTTAATGAACGGCTAAGATTGCCTATAAACCCGATGATTGGAGTCATAGGCGTTGCCCCTGCAGATGAGGGAATCTCCTGCGGAACTCCAGGAGCTCATGGGGGAAATATGGATACGACATTGATTACAAAGGGGGCTACACTTTATTTACCGGTCTTCCAGGAGGGAGCGCTCTTTGGATTGGGAGATTTGCATGCAGCGATGGGTGATGGTGAAATAGGTGTCTCTGGCATTGAGGTGGCAGGAAAGGTAACGGTTACTTTAGAGGTCATTAAAGGAAAATCGATTCCCCATCCATTTGTCGTTAACGAGGAAGGAGTAGCTATAATCGTTTCCATGCCAACATTGGATGAAGCTGCGAAAGAGGCTGTGGAGTGTTTTGTTGATCTCATGCAGCCGCTGACTGGGCTATCTGTAGGTGATTTGTCTATGCTCTTCAGTGTAAGCGGGCATGTGCAGGTCTCGCAGATAGTTGACCCTTTAATGACAGCTAGATTTTTTGTTCCAACACAGGTCTTTGATGCCTATGAGGTAACGTTGTTTTAATAGTTATTGAGACTGGAGATGACGAACATGTCCAGTCTGTCTTGGTTATTAGTGCGTTGTCTATATAAGATTAAATTAGTGAAGGCTACATCTCTTTAAACAGGGCTGTGAGAAAGATAGGATTTTACTTTCTGTGTTTTATTGCTATAAAAAAGAAATGCCGAAAGGTGGCATTTCAAAAAATAATTATATAATAGCTTGATTGGTGATTTTCGCAAGATGAGAGACAACATAATCTTGGCCCATGTCTAATTCCTTGGCCAGTTGTTTGAGTTGTTTTGCTTTTTTATACTCAATTAGTTTACGAGAATAGTTTCTAACTGTGTTAGCTGAATTGACTGCCTCTTCGGCCTTTAATATCTCTAAATCAATCATATATTTTAAGCTGTTTTTTGTTAGTGATTTCATACTTGCACCTCATATATTTAAACTATGTTTGTATAATATCATCAAAATGAGTCAATTTTGCTCTATCTAACAAAGCTGTTAGCCGGGCATTCTCATTGTGAGTTTGCACATAATTTCTGTTTTTCTAATTAGTCTATTTATTGGTGGCGTGGAGGAGATGAAGATGGGCTATATTGAAGACATCAGAAGTCTGGTCGGACATCGGCCAATAATTTTAGTAGGCTGTGTAGTCGTGATTGTGGATGAAAGAGGGAGGCTATTACTGCAGGAAAGAGTGTATCCTGACAAGACATGGGGGCTAGCCGGAGGGTTGATGGAGCTAGGAGAGCGTGCAGAGGAAACGGCGAAGAGAGAAGTACGGGAGGAAACGGGCTTAGAGGTCAAAAACTTGAAGATGATTAATGTTTATTCTGGTCCGGATCATTTTGCAGTTGCGGAGAATGGGGATGAATTTTATATGGTGACATGTGCCTATCATACTCGCTGTTTTCATGGTAAGCTGAATGCGGATTTAACGGAATCACATCAGGTACGTTTTTTTAATCCTGATGAGCTTCCAAGCCAAATCGTGAAGAGTCATCGCATGGTTATCGAGGATTATTTGAGCCAGCATCAAAAAAATAATTAATTGTATAAATTTCATGAGCTTTGCGAACCTTATGGCATGTCATGGTTAATAAGAGGAGTGCAGCTCATGAATGAAAAAATTATTGACTTCCAGCTGGCATTGCTGGAACGTCAGAATCGAAAACAGCTAGGGATGAACGAATTTGAATATAGAGTTTTAATTGGAACGATGAAATGGCTCCTGCATTGCATGCCGCCATCTGCGAAGCTCCATGCCAGGGAGCTGTCCATCCAATCATCCATTCAAGATCTATATGGAATGGATGAAGAAGCTTTTTGCCGTGCCGTTCATCATATGCAAAAGTATTTCAGTCTATCGTCATTTCCAAAGATAGAGGAACCTGCAATTAATGAATTCCATACGATTGGAGATATGGCCAGATACATAGAAATAAGTATTTTGAAGTCTTCTACCTAATCATAAATCTCCTACTAGAGGCGAGCGGATATCCGTTTCGCCCCTTTTGTTTTTATTTCTTATAAAATAATTTATTTTCTCTCATTGACATGAAACGCGTTTCATACTTTACACTTAACTTATGTCAACTAACGATATTCAGGTGAAAATATGACAAATATTAAAGATGTGGCAGCGAGGGCTGGCGTTTCCGTAACGACTGTCTCTCGTGTGTTGAATCAGCATCCCTATGTTAGTGAACAAAAAAGGAAGGCTGTACTGAGGGCGATTGATGATCTGGACTATTATCCGAATATCAATGCTGTTCATTTAAGTATAGGAAAGACGCATCTAATGGGAGTGGTTCTTCCATATACGGACCATCCGTATTTTGGACTCCTTTTGAAGGGGATTGCCAAAAAGGCGCTGGAGCATAATTATAAGCTCGTCTTATTCCAAACAGATTATCAGAAACGAGTAGAGCTTGAAGCGCTGCAAATGCTAAAGACAAAGCAAATTGATTCCTTGATTATTTGTTCAAGGGGATGTAAATGGTCTATCATTGAAGAGCATTTGCAATATGGACCCATCGTAGTAGCAGAAAAGAGGGAAGACCAGCCTGTTTCCGCAACCTATGTGGACCATTATGCATCATTTACGGCTGCCCTTGATTACTTATATGAAAAAGGACACCGGAAAATTGGCTATACCATCAGCCGGGTAACCGGGACGAGCAGCCGTGATCGTGATCAGGCTTATAAGGATTTTATTAAGCGCCATGGATTGGTGTACCGTGCTGATTATATTATCGACAAATGTCTGTATTTTGAAGATGGAAAGAAAGTGATTGAGCACCTCCAATCAATCTCTGAACCTCCAACCGCATTGCTTGCAACAAGCGACCAAGTGGCTGCAGGTGTTATGCTTTGCTGCCATCAAATGCATATAAAGGTGCCTGAAGAATTAGCGATTATTGGCTTTGACAACCAGCCGATCGCGAAGATGATGAACATCACTACCATGGAAATCCCGCTTGAGCATATGGGAGAACATCTCTTTGAACAAGCATTAGGGGGAGGAGTAAACAGTAAGGAAGTCACTGTTTCCTTGATTGAGAGAGGGACAGTTTAACAAACTATCAACTGGAAGAAGGAATGGCTATGAAAGAGAAAAGTGTTATCTTTTTTGATATTGATGGAACTTTATTAGACCATGAGAAAAAACTTCCGTCTTCGGCGAAGGAAGCGGTTTTTAAATTAAAGGAGAAGGGGCATGAAGTGGCGATTGCGACTGGAAGGGCACCTTTCATGTTTGAGGGCTTACGCCGTGAGCTTGAAATCGACACATTCGTCAGCTATAACGGGCAGTATGTCGTGTTGCAAGGTGAGGTCATTTATGCCAATCCATTAAAGGCGGCTGCTCTGGAACAATTGACAAAGGCTGCACTTGAGAGGGAGCACCCGATTGTGTATATGGACCACGAGGATATGCGGGCAAATGTTCCGCCGGAGCATAAGTATATTACAGAGAGCATCAGCGAGCTACGGCTAGATGTTTCGCCCGCACATGATCCTCTATATCATCAAGGCAGGGAATTGTATCAATCGCTGCTCTTCTGTCCGGAAGGGGAGGAGCGTTTCTATGAGGAGACCTTTAAGGACTTCGATTTCATCAGATGGCATCCCTTCTCTGTTGACATCCTGCCAAGCGGCGGTTCCAAGGCAAAAGGAATTGAGAAGATAACAGAAAGGCTTGGCTTTTCGAAAGGGCAGCAATACGCCTTTGGCGACGGTCTGAATGATATTGAGATGCTTACCCATATTGAAAATAGCGTAGCAATGGGAAATGCTCTAGAGAGTGTGAAGGCTGTGGCCAAATATGTGACCAAGCCGGTCGATGAAGAAGGAATCCTGCATGGTCTTCAAATGGTCGGGCTCCTGTAAGCTAAACAATTGATTCTTTTCGATATCTCTACTATTGTGAAAGTAGAAGCTAGATAATGTTAGATGAACAGGTGGGATGTCGAAATGAAAATAGAAATATGGTCAGATTTTGTTTGCCCATTCTGTTACATTGGGAAACGCTTGCTAGACCAAGCACTTGAATCTTTTGAACATAGTGACCAGGTAGATGTCGTTTATAAAAGCTATGAACTGCAGCCTGATGCCAAAAGTGATGAAAGCATCTCCATGAATGAAATGCTTGCTAAGAAAATGGGCGTTTCAGCCGAGGAAGCCGCTTCAATGACCGATCGCGTTAAGGAGCATGCCGCATCGGTTGGCCTCCGCTATCAGTTTGATTCTATGAAGCAAACGAATACATTAGATGCGCACCGTCTGTTGAAATATGCAGAAACCGTCGGAAAGGCTTCAGCTTATACTGAGCGGCTCTTCCGTGCTCACTTCACCGAATCTGAATTTATCGGCAGTCATAGGACGTTGCTGAAGCTTGCGCATGAAGCAGGACTGGATCAAGTCCGCGCCGAGGAAGTACTGTCTAGTGATGCCTATGAATCCGATGTGCGACGTGATCAGCTTGAAGGGCAGACGCTTGGTGTTAAAGGTGTCCCATTTTTCGTCTTTAACCGAAAGTATGCCATCTCTGGGGCGCAACCGCTTGAGCTTTTCCAGCAAACCCTTAATCAGGTGTGGGAAGAGGAAAATAATCTTTCTTCAATAAGCCGGATTGAACCGAGCGGGGATGTCTGTACCGGCGACAGCTGTGAAGTAGAAGATAAAGAATAAAGCTCCAGATTTAACTAGAATTTCTATTCATTCGATATTTGAAAACAAAAACCGAACGATTATTTTAAAACCTGAGTTTTAAATAATCGTTCGGTTTTTTTATTTACTGCTGTCTTTTAGCCAGCCTACATCTTACTCGCAGATAAGCAGAAGGGACTAATTAAATTCATTTTGTTTTAGCGTGAATTTATTAGGGATCTCCATCGTCAGGATGTTTAGCAGCTGGGTGGCCATATAAGAGGAGGTATAAATAAAACCGCCCTTGACCCATTCTACAATCAATCCTAATATTGCATAGGATTGATAACTTGCTATAAGATTGCGGTCGATATCTTGTATATTTACATCTTTCATATGGTCAGAGATAGCTAATTCTTTTAGTAATTCACCAATCTTATTCAGAAATCCAGGGAGAGCATCATCATTAATGACGATGGTATAGAAATTAGAATATTTGGTGACATGGTCAAAAATTTTGATGGCTGATGCAGTGAGATGATCTAAATAAAAGACAGACTGATTTTGGTATGGGGCCCGGTATGATTCCGTAAGATCAGATAAAACGTCGTGGATAAGATCGTTTAATAAGTCTTCTTTATCTTGATAATGCTTGTAGAAGGTACCGCGGTTTAAGTCTGCCAATTCGACAATTTCCGAGATGGTAATGTTTTTAAACGTTTTTTTATTCATTAAGGTAATTAAGGCTTGCTTCAATGCATGCCTGGATTTGGAAACCCGTCTATCCATTGTCATCTAAATTCTCCTTTGTGTGCAAAATCAATATCATAATGAACAGAATGATAAAGGTCTGTCTATTAGTCAACAAATAAACGTTTTTTGAATATTGAGGAATACTCAGTAAAATTTTATACTAAAAAGAGACAGGTGTATATTTTTCAACATTTGTTTACTTATGAGAAAAGGGGAAATTGACGATGAAACTTCAAGGGAAAGTAGCAATAGTAACTGGTGCTGCATCAGGTATGGGAAAACAAATTGCCCAGCTGTATGCAAAAGAAGGTGCGAAAGTAGTCGTTTCTGATTTAAATTTAGACGGAGCAAATGAAACGGTTGAAGAAATCAAAGCGGCAGGCGGGGAAGCCATAGCCATGAAAACAAATGTGGCTGTCGAAGAGGATGTACAAGCACTCGTTGATTCAACAGTAGAGGCATATGGAACGGTTGATGTTCTTGTCAACAATGCTGGAATCATGGATGGATTTGAACCGGCTGGAGATGTTTTGGATGAAAGATGGGAAAGGGTTTTTGCTGTTAATACAACAAGCGTCATGCGCATGACAAGAAAAGTCTTGCCAATCTTCCTTGAAAAAGAAAGCGGTATCATTGTAAATATTGCATCTGCAGGCGGTCTTAATGGAGGAAGAGCCGGTGCAGCTTATACGGCATCCAAGCATGCTGTCATCGGTCTTACGAAAAATACAGGCTATATGTATGCTCAAAAAGGCATCCGCTGCAACGCTATTGCACCAGGAGCCGTTATGACCAATATTCAGGCATCCATGATGAATGTAGACAAGTTCGGTGCATCTAGAATGCAAGCAGGAATGGGGATTAATCCAAGAGCAGGCAAACCAGAAGAAATCGCTCAGGCTGCCCTGTTCCTTGGCTCAGATGATTCTAGCTTTGTAAACGGAACGGTCTTAACGGTAGATGGCGGCTGGACAGCTTATTGATTGTGAACGTGTAACTTGTTAAGTAGAGGGGGAATACCAGCAATGGGTATTTCCCCTTTTTATTTCTCTTGGACTGATTTTTGGAATTTAACAAACCAATCATCTAACTGGAAATGTTACACTATATTTATAGAAATATCCAATTAGATACGGGGAAGTGATAAAATTGCTAAAACATAAATTCTCAAAGCTAAACAAGATAATTCAAGAAAAGAAAGGTGTTCATATTTTCTATAATATTAAAGAACAAGATACATATATTTGTCATTTAATCGCTTTTATTGATTCTGCCTTGGAGCAGGGAGACCATGTCTTGTTGATAGAAAGCCAGCGAATTATCAATATCCTTAAGGATGAACTGAAAATAAGAATGACAAGCGAACAGATGGGCTCTCTTCATATGATTAATAATTTCGATTACTATGTCTCAACAGGCAGCTTCCAGCCTGAAATCATTTTCGGCCATCTATCGAGAACCTTGCAGCCCTTCTTTGATAAAGGAATCTCGTTTAGAATTTGGGCACATGTTGAATGGGGACAGCAGGAAGGAATTGTTGCTATTCTGGAAGAGTTTGAAGCAGAAGCTGATATGGTGGTCAATGAGCAGGGTCTATATTTGGTTTGTGCCTATGATCAAAGCCGTTTGCCTGCTACGCTTGAAGAACAGCTAATGAAGTGCCATGGCTATGTCATGTCAGAAAATGATATTGTCGTTTCCGAGCTTTATGTACAACCGAGCAAATCATGTAAAAAAGGATAAAACAGATATGTGATGGATAGCCGTACTAGCAGAAATTGTAGCGAGAGAATTGGGAATAAGAGGCGTGCTGCGCATAAATCAGATTCCCTGATTGCTCCAGTGCGAGCTTGAAACTGAAATCATTACTTAGCCCATTCACATAGACTAAATAGCTGGGAAGGGTCCCTTTCGCTATAGGAAGAATGATGTTATTATGACAGATTTGATTAGATAAATATAGGAATAGAAAAATCCTCTCTTAATAAATCCTTCAAAGGAAGAATCTGCCGGTAGGGCGATTAGCCTGTAGCCTTTTCTTTAATATCCTACATGAAAAAACACCTGCCGTTCAATTATCCGGCAGATGTTTCTTACTTAGATTTTCTTTACAAATTCTGATTTAAGCTTCATTGCGCCAAAGCCTTCGATTTTGCAATCGATATCATGGTCTCCATCCACTAAACGGATGTTTTTTACTTTTGTGCCGATTTTGATGACAGACGAGCTGCCTTTAACTTTCAAATCTTTAATAACAGATACGGTGTCGCCATCATTAAGGATTTTGCCGTTCGCATCCTTGACAACCTTAACATCCTCATTGTTCTCAGTTTCAGATTCTAGTGTCCATTCGTGCGCGCAAACAGGGCATACAAGCATGCTTCCGTCTTCATATGTGTATTCTGAGCCGCATTTCGGGCAATTTGGTAAGTTTTCCATGATGATTCCTCCGTTGTGTATAGAGAGAAGGGCATAAAATGCCGTCTTCATTCTCTGCATTTTCTCTGCTTTTATACTGTCATAGTCTTTCCTGAAAGACAATATGGCAATGGCATGTAAAAAATGGATGTTAGAGTGTTGGGAGTAGCAGACAGCCCTATGGGAAAATGTAGGGAAATCCGGAATATAGCTGTTTAGGCACTCTTCGATACGAGGCTTAAGAATTGGCATGATTATTGCACTTTAATAGGCAAGAGCCAATTGACAAAAGTCGCACCTGGTGTGACGGGCGGGTTAAAGAAGAGGGAGGAGAAATAATGGCCAAGACAGCGATATCTGATAAGCAGAAGAAGGAACGCCCCTATTATACGGAAGAGCATGTGATGTTTCGGGATTCATTGCGTACATTCTTAGAGAAGGAATGTCTGCCCTATTTTGAACAATGGGAAGAAGAGCGGCTCGTTCCAAGAGAATTTTGGCGGAAGATGGGAGAGAGCGGTTTTCTTTGCCCATCTGTCAGTGAGGAGTATGGGGGTGCTGGCGGGGACTTTGGTTTCTCGGCAATCCTGTCAGAGGAAACGGGGAGGATTGGCGGTGGCATGGCAGGCCCGGGTGCACATAGCGGAATTATGGTCCCTTATATTGAAGCGTTTGGGACTGCAAAGCAAAAGAATAAATACTTGCCTGGATGTGTTAGCGGAGAAACCATTACGGCGATAGCCATGACCGAGCCGGGCACAGGATCGGATCTCGCTGGCATTAAAACGACTGCAGTGAAGCATGGAGACGAATATATTATTAATGGGCAGAAAACGTTCATCACAAACGGTATTCACGCTGATGTCGTTATTGTTGCTTGTAAAACCGATGTAAATGTACAGCCGGCTCATAAAGGCATTAGCCTCATCATTGTTGAAAAAGACACACCCGGTTTCTCTCGCGGCCGTAAGCTTAGGAAGGTAGGGATGCATGCCCAGGATACGGCGGAGCTAATCTTTGAGGACGTTAAGGTCCCGGCAGAAAATCTGCTCGGTAACGAAGGAGAAGGCTTTAAATACTTAATGGAAAACTTGCAGCAGGAGCGGCTTCTTGCAGCAATTGGCGGTCAGGTGGCTGTTGAAGACATGCTGGAATTAACACTTTCCTATGTGAAGGAGAGAGAGGCGTTTGGAAAGCCAATCGCAAAATTCCAGAACACACAATTCATCTTGGCGGAAATAGCAACAGAAGTCCAGCTCGGAAGAACCTTTCTTAATCAATTAATCCATAGGCATATTAATGGAGATCAGATTGAGACTGAAGTGTCGATGGCAAAATGGTGGATTACTGATATGGCCAGGAGAAATGCGCCGAAATGCATGCAGCTTCATGGCGGATATGGATACATGGAAGAATATAAGATTGCCCGACGTTATCGTGATATCGCGGTTTCTCCTATTTTTGCCGGCACGAATGAAATCATGAAGGTAATCATTGCAAAGAGAATGGGTCTGTAAGGATAATGCTGCTTCACTACGTAAATGGTTGAGAGAGCGCTTATGCGGTCCTGTGGCAAAAGGCTATGGTGTTACTATTTTTTAGTCCTTGCTATGATCAAAGAAACTGCTGCAACCACGAGGAAGAAGAGCCTTAAGGGGCTGATGGTTTAATAACAGTCATTTGATGAGGCAGCTTAATGGAAGAGCAATGTATGTGAACAATACAAGGCCTTTGAATATATTTTTCGAAAGAATACTACTGAAAGATATTGTGAGAAAGTGCATGCAATTATTTAGAAGATTGGAGGAGAGAGTCATGACAACTTCTTCATTGAACGCTTCTTCACAGCTCTTAGTGGGAGAGCTTTTGAAACGCGCAACCCATCGTTCAGCATTCATGGATGCATTTAAGTATGAGACAGAGGCCAGGACATTCCAAGAGCTTGACCAGCGAGCAAGCCATCTGGCTGCCTGGCTAATGGCCAGGGGACTGAAGCGGGAGGATAAGGTTGGATTCATCATGAAGAATTCGCTTGCGATTGTAGAGGTGTTCTTTGGCGTGGCGTTGTCAGGATATGCCGGAGTACCCGTCAATTTTCGTTTGGGAGCGATGGAGCTTGAGTATATTTTGAACGATTCTGACTGTGCGATACTGTTTATTGATGAAGAATATGCTGACATCGTTTGGGAGATGAAGGAGAGACTGCCTAAAGTACGAACAATTATCGTTAATGGGAAGATTCCTGAGCATATGGACTTCCTGGCTTATAGACAGCTTTTCGAACAAGATGTGACGTACCAGCCACTAAATATCGATGATGATGACCCTGTCATGATTGTCTATACCTCTGGAACGACTGGCCTTCCTAAAGGGGCGGTGCTCACCCATAAGAATTTATGCGTGAATGGGTTTAATATGATGTGGGAGGGCCAAGCAAGCTTACATCAAGTTCAGCTGGCGACGGTTCCCTTATTCCATATTGCGGGCATTATGATCTTAATTCGGACCGTACTGGTCTGCGGTAAAACGATTATTCAAAAGGAATATCAACCTCTTTCCGTCCTAAAGACAATCGAGGAAGAAGGAGTTACCACCTTGGCGCTCGTCCCGACAATGTGGAACTACCTTTTCCAGATTTCAAATATCGAACAATTCGATTTGTCCTCTGTCACTAGCTGCACGACAGGCGGTGCGATTTGTCCGCTAGAGTTAAAACGGCTGATTCTAAAACATTTCTCTTCTGCCTTCCTGATTGATACGTTCGGTCAGACGGAAACAGCATCATCAGCCACAATTTTAAAAGGAGAGGATGCCATTAGAAAGACAGATTCTGTAGGAAGGGCTGCTTTAAATGTTGAATTGCGGGTCGTAGATGAGGAAATGAATGATGTTCCGATTGGTGTAATTGGTGAAATTGTTTATCGCGGACCAAGTGTGATGAAGGAATATTATAAGAATGAGACAGCGACGATGGAAGCCTTTAAAGGCGGGTGGTTTCATAGCGGCGATCTGGTCAGGATGGATGAGGAGGGCTTTATTTATGTGATAGACCGGAAGAAGGACATGCTAATCAGCGGAGGGGAAAATATTTATCCGGCTGAAATTGAAGCAGTACTCCAAGGACATCCAGCAATTATGGATTGTGCCGTTATCGGGATTCCAGATCAGGTTTGGGGTGAAAGCGTTAAGGCCATCGTGGTCTTAAAACAGGACATGAGTCTTACGGAGGAAGAGGTGATAGCTTATTGCAGCATTCAGCTAGCTTCCTATAAGAAACCAAAGAAAGTAGAGTTTGCAAAAGAGCTGCCCAGAAATGCATCGGGCAAGGTGCTGAAGCAAGTGCTTCGTAAACAGGCGCTTGAAGATGCCGGACAATTTTAACAAAACTTGATTGAAGGATAAGCAGATTCGCTTATCCTTTTTATTATGATTTTCACTCAAGTAATTGTTTGAATCTATGAGGTAAACATTGATATAATTAATCAAATGAACGCTTGAATGAAATGGGTGATTGTTCATGAACGAGAAAGATATATGTGAAATAGATTGTTCAGATGAACTGAAGGTAAGACAAGTACAGGGGAAAATACAGCAGGAGAATTTAAGCGATATGACACAATTATTTAAGGCTCTAGCTGATGAGAATCGGACCAAAATTGTCTATGCCCTATGCTGTGAGGAAGAGCTTTGTGTATGCGATCTTTCCAATATTATTGCTGCGAGCGTTGCGAATACATCTCACCATTTGAGGAACCTCTATAAGCAAGGAATCGTAAAATACCGGAAACAGAAAAAACTCGTCTATTATTCATTAGATGACGATCACATCAAGCAAATCATGATGGTTGCTCTTGCTCATAAAAAAGAGGTGAAAGAAAATGGCTGAACTTCAGCAGAAACAGCATGAACCAGAAGGGAAAACCTATCGTATAGAAGGTTTAAGCTGTGCCAATTGTGCAAGAATATTCGAGGATAATGTCAAAAAATTAGAAGGCGTAACAGATGCAAAGATTAATTTTGGCGCTTCGAAGATATATGTGGAAGGGGAGACAACCATTCATGAGATTGAACGGGCAGGCGCATTCGAAAATTTAAAAATAAGAAATGAGAAGGAAAAGCGCGTTGAGCGTGTGCCATTTTGGAAACAAAAAGAAAATTGGAAGGTGTATGCCTCTGCCTTTCTTCTTCTCATTAGCCTTGTATTATCAGTCGTATATGGGGAAAGGCATATAATCCCGACTACCGGATTTTTCTTGTCGATAGCCGTTGGAGGGTATTCCTTGTTCTGGACAGGTCTGAAGAATCTAAGCAAGCTATCCTTTGATATGAATACATTAATGACGATTGCCATCATTGGCGCCGCCTTCATAGGGGAATGGAGAGAAGGAGCGATTGTCGTCATTCTCTTTGCCTTCAGTGAAGCGCTTGAGCGTTATTCAATGGATAAGGCTCGTCAGTCAATTGAGCTATTAATGAATCTTGCACCAAATGAAGCGTTGATTCGACGAGGAAATGAGGAAATGATCTTACCGGTAGATGAAATAGAGATACATGACTTAATGATTGTCAAACCAGGGCAGAAGGTTGCCATGGATGGGGTAGTGAGGAAAGGCAGTTCATCATTAAATCAAGCGGCCATAACTGGTGAGAGTATCGCTGTAACAAAAACCATTGGTGATGAGGTGTATGCCGGGACATTGAATGAAGAAGGTTTATTGGAAATTGAAGTCACGAAACGCGTTGACGATACGACGATTGCTAAGATTATTCAATTAGTTGAGGATGCCCAGGCAGAGAAAGCTCCATCACAGGCCTTCGTGGATAAATTTGCGAAATACTATACACCAGCTATCATGGCTGTCGCGTTCCTGATTATGATTGTTCCGCCGCTTCTATTGGATGGGGATTGGAGTACTTGGATATATCAAGGGCTGGCAGCATTAGTGGTCGGCTGTCCATGTGCACTTGTCGTTTCAACACCGGTTGCCGTTGTAACAGCGATTGGTAATGCGGCGAGAAATGGTGTCCTCATTAAGGGCGGCATTCATTTAGAGGAAGCAGGACATTTAAAGGTTGTTGCATTTGATAAAACAGGAACACTAACAGAAGGTAAACCAGTGGTTACAGATTTGATTGCATTTGGCATTACGGAAAACGATGCCTTGGCATTGGCGGCAGCTATTGAGAAGGGCTCGGGTCATCCGCTTGCCTCAGCGATTGTCGAAAAAGCAAAGCAATTAGAGCTTCATCTGAGTTCTATTGAGACAGAGGATGTACAATCCATTACTGGGAAGGGAATTTCAGCCACCATTAACGAACAATGTTATTATGTCGGCAGTCCGAGCCTTTTTAAGGAGTTAAAGGCCGATTTGCTCACAGATGAGATTAATGACCAGATTTCTGTCCTTCAAGCTGAAGGAAAAACGGTGATGGTACTGGCAACAGAGCAAAATGTTCTGCTATTAATAGCGGTTGCCGATCATATAAGGGAATCGGCCAACTTGGCGATTAAGCGACTGCACCGAGCCGGAATCCAAAAAACCGTCATGTTGACGGGTGATAATAGACGTACCGCTGAAGCCGTCGCAAAGCAGGTGGGTGTAACAGATGTTCGTTCTGATTTGCTTCCTGAGCAGAAATTGACTTATATAAAAGAACTGCGAGCAGAATATAACCATGTCGCCATGATTGGTGATGGGGTGAATGACGCACCAGCCTTGGCAGCCGCAAGCGTCGGTGTCGCAATGGGAGGAGCAGGAACAGATACCGCTTTAGAAACAGCCGATATTGCCTTAATGGCTGACGATCTTGATAAGCTTCCCTACACAATCCAATTGAGCCGAAAAGCCCTTAAGATTATTAAGCAAAATATTATCTTCTCACTCGGTATTAAGGCATTCGCTCTCATTCTTGTTATACCAGGCTGGCTTACCCTTTGGATCGCAATCTTTGCCGATATGGGAGCTACCTTGATTGTAACGCTCAACAGCATGCGATTATTAAAGATAAAAGAGAAATAAAAAAAGTGGGGTTGCCCGCTTTTTTTTGTTGAAATTGAAGGAATCTTTGCCTGAAATAGCGAATTATTATTGTAGAACAGAGAAAAAGGGGATGAATGAGCATGCATGAAAAACTTAACAGGATAGGTACTATCTATATTCCCGTAACAGATGTAGACAGGTCACAAAAATGGTATGTTAATCATTTAGGGGCAGAATTAAAGCATCTTGATGAAGAAAAAGCTATTGTAGACTTGGCTGGACATAGCTTCTTTCTAATTCATTCAAACGTAGGGCAAACGACGAATTTTGTAGATAAAAAAGGAGAAAAACACTTCATTCTTACCTTTGAAGTCGATGGAGAGAAAGCGCTTACTGACCTTCATGAGGATTTCAAGAGGCGAAAAATGCCTGTCGGTGAAATAGAAGACAGGGGACATGCCGGCAATAACTTTGTTTTTGCTGATCCGGATGGCAATCTTTTTGATGTATGGAGCGTACTGAGTCCGGTGTTTAAGCAGGCACAAAATTAAAAGAATTAATTAACTAGTTTATAGATGGGAACGCAGAAACTCTGCGTTCTTTTTAGTGTGGATAACAGAAAGCCTGCCTTATGCCTAGGCAAGGGGTATGAAAGGTGGGAAAAGCCAGGCAAAGCCCACCCTATGCCCATGCAAAGGGTATGAAGGGTGGGGAAAGGGTGGACAAAAGGTGGTCATCGTCAGAGAAAGCCCACCCTATGCCCATGCAAGGGGTATGAAAGGTGGGGAAAGGGAGTCAAGTCCATATTCTTGTGTAAAATTAAAAACAATGTTTATTGGATGTGAAAATAAAACTTCTCCATTGATCTAT
>NZ_PKOZ01000011.1 GCF_002946355.1 Pradoshia eiseniae | reverse complement strand
GCGAATGGCTAGTTCTTACTCGGCGGGAATCCCACCCGCTATATGATACGACCTAGGCTCGGCCGCACAACTGCCCCGTTTGTGGAATAACTAAAAAAGAGCTGAACCACAGCCCTTGATATTGAAACGCAAACCTTACTTAATAATTCTCTAACTCACTATTTAAATCTCTTAATATCACATCGATCTCCACCATTACTGAGTCTTCATTGATTGGGAAAATGGATGGTTTAACTCTATCTTTCCTCATACCAACAAGCCAGTTCTCAATAAACTCATTTAAGTCAATTGGTTCAGCTTTGAAGTTATTCCACTCATTAACGGCACAGTATTCTGCAAATTCTTTTCTAGGAAAGAAAGGAATAACATATTTCCATCATCATCCTGTGCTGTCGCCCAACCATCGTCATATAAACCCCAGACTTCCTCATAATCAGCGACCTTTTTAATAAAATACTCATATCTTATATTTGGTGGCTGTTTAATTATCGAATCTAATTCTTTTTGGTTCATATTGATATCCTCCAGTTACTGCGTTTAACAAGGCATTTAACATATTCTCCAATGCTGATAAAAACACCTTCTTAAGCTACCTGCCCCTTTTCTTCAAGAAGGTGCTCCCCACTCAATAGTACCGTAAGAAGGATAGCAGCGTCCCTTTATATTCAAAAGCAGCAATCTTTACGAAAACAGCCTATTATAAAGCAACGAACTTTAGGAAACAGCTATTTTAAAAGCCGGCTTTCACCTCATGAAAACCGGCCAATCCTTGCCCCTATAGAATTTCAATAAACCCATTTGTTCCATCCACTCTAATTTGCTGACCGTCTTTAATGAGCGTTGTTGCCTTTTCCACGCCAACAACCGCCGGTAATCCGTATTCGCGTGCAATCACCGCTCCATGGGTCATTAGTCCCCCCACTTCAGTGACCAGTCCCTTTATGGTTACAAACAATGGCGTCCAGCTCGGATCCGTATATGCCGTTACGAGTATGTCGCCTGCTTCTAAATCTGCCTTTTCCATATTTAAGATGATGCGCGCCCTCCCTTCAATCATTCCAGTGGAAACAGGCAGCCCTGCTAAAGCTCCGTCCGGGATGCTTTCCCGATTATAAGTACCCGTCACTATTTCTCCATCTGACGTGATGACTCGCGGGGGTGTGAGCTTTTCAAATAAGCGGTACTCTTCCTTTCGTCTATCAATGATATCGTTATCAAGTCTTTTCGTACGGATGACTTCTCGAAGCTCATCAAAGGTGAGATAGTATAAATCATCTTTCCGCTGAAGGACGTTTGCTTGTTTGAGCCGTTCCGCTTCTTTTAGCAAAGCCTGTTTATAAACGAAATAACGGTTCACCATGTGGTATTTAGGGTATTCTCGGTAGCCGATTGTATGGCGGAGGAGGTCGATCTTTTGCTTCGTTTCTCGCGCCTTTTGCTCCCCGTCAGGCAATGTTTTCAGCCGTTTTATGATTTCCTGTTCTTTTTTCAGTGCCTCCTGGCGCCCTTGCTCAAATTTCGATTGGCCGGCATTTAAGGCGGCATTTTTCAGGTTACTAAGAATAAGCGGCACTAGCATACTCGGTCTTTCAATCCACCTTTCTTTCGTAATATCAATCTCCCCGCTGCAGCGCATTCCATATTTTTCGAGAAAGCCATAAATGGCTTCCCTGCATTTTTCAACGCCCTCCAGTGAAACCAGCTCATCTAAAAAGCGGTCATCCTTCACCTGCTGCAGGTAAGCGATCACCTCCGGAAAGGGACGAATCACATCAGCAACATCTAATAATTCAAGACCCATTTTGGAGGTTATATTATTTGGAACGGATTGAGAAAGAGTATCTGCGGCATTCACTTCACCCAACCATTTATTCATCTGTTCATTAATCCAAGCTGCAGCGGACATGGCAGCGTTAATCACTCCCATGCTGACAGGATTAAAAAGCTCCTTTTTAAATTCCTTCAGATCTTCTTCAATAAATTCAATTAAATCCATACCTGATTTTGTTTGAATTTGCTTCTTTACCTGTTCGATCGATGCTTTGCTGCTTCTGATTAAATCTGACACAACGGAAATATTCGGTTCGGGCGCTGATTGTGCAAGTGACGCGGGCCTTTTTTGAGCCGCGGCTATCGGCTGACTCTCCTGAGGCGGCTTTTTAATGAAATCCTCCCGCTTGATAATGGTCATGAGGGCATCTTTTATGAGCGGGTCTGACTTTCCTAACGTATGGAGCAATAAATCTCTGCCGGCAGGTGAAGCTAGCTGCTGGCTCACATCCACAAACAGCCTCCCGCCTGCAGTGCGCATCGGTGCTGGCGTCGTTAACAGATAAAAGGATAGGCCCAGCGGCTTCATCGGAGCCGTCATCATTTGCTGATGGCCAACAGATACGTATACATGGTTTTCTTGATCGGTCGCTTCCGGAATAGGGTATAGGGTTGTAATCAGACGGCTTTGTACTATATGAAAGGTATCACCTGCCAAACACCACTCGATATCCTGAGGGCAGTTAAAATACTCCTCGATTTGTCTGCCAATGCGCGCCAATTGCAAAATTTGCGCGTCAGTGAGCGTTTGTACACGTTGCAAAGCTTGCTCAATGGGCTCTTGCCTGGTTCCTCCATCTTTCACATTCAGAACAGCCATCTCTTTAGCCGCAATCATCTTCTCGATAATGTCATCTCCCTTAACTCGGTAACAATCAGGCGTAACCACACCTGAAACGAGCGCTTCTCCCAATCCATAGCTGGCATTAATGGACAGGACCTTACGATTGGAGGTTATAGGATCAGCCGTGAACAGAATTCCTGAGGCTTCAGGAAAAACCATCCGCTGAACGATAACAGCTATCGATACATCCTGATGGCTAAAACCATTTTGCATCCGGTAAATGACAGCGCGCTCTGTATATAAAGAAGCCCAGCATTTGCTGATATGACGCAATATGGAAGGGACACCGATGACATTTAAAAAAGTGTCCTGCTGACCGGCAAAAGAGGCATGCGGCAAGTCCTCTGCTGTCGCGCTAGAACGCACGGCATAGGCGTGTTCCGCACCAAAACGGGAGAGTGTTTGAGTCACTTTATCTCTAATCTCAGCAGGTATCGGAATATCCATAATGAGCTGGCGAATCGCAGCGCTGATTTCACGGATCTCATCGAGGCGGTTCATTTCAATCCCTGTGAGCTGATTCAATAATTCATGAAATTGTTTATACTCTTTAAATGCCATGTCGTAGGCCACTGTTGTCACACAAAAACCATCAGGAACATTCCATTCATTCATTTGCCGTAAAGCAGCTAATCTTGCCCCCTTACCGCCGATGAGCGAAGCCTTCGTGCGGTTGATTTCTTGAAAATCAAGAATAATAGTACTCATCTTGCATCTCTCCTAACCGTTCATAGCTTACCTATGGCTGTAATCGACTAGATTCTTATGCTAAGTACTCCATACTAGACCAATAAGCTAAAAATGATTATATTCAGCTATTGGATTTTCATTCTGACCAAATTGTCTATACGGATTTTTCGATTATCCGATGATTCATTTAATTGGTGTAAGCGGTACTTTGATGGCTGTAAAAGAAGAGGTTATAAGATTACTGATGACGAAGAGATCATATTTCAGCAATATCACTTCCCTTTATTCGGAGTGCCTTCTATATGTTGGAGTTTCGGAGACTTGAGCAGATGTTCTGAAGAGATGAGTAGACTCTTTTGATCTGCCTTAAATGGTAAAAGCTCAAGATTGAGGAAAATCTAGTCTTCTGATGGTTCATCCTTAATGATCAACTGAGCGATTTTCGCTGCCACTATGGCTGTTAAAAAAGCAAAAATTCCCGCATGTATTTTTTTCTCCCATTCCATCATCGAATCCGATATGGTCATGATGGTCGCGGTAATTGCGGCAAATAATAGAATCTGTGGATTCGGTGATTTCTTGTTCATAGATAATCTTCCTTTAGTCTCTGTTTTTTGATTATGATTCTCTTAGATTACCATAAATTAATTGAATAATCTAAATAATTTTAACTCTCATTATGGTTGCTGTTTAAACTTTTTCCCATAGTATACTTGATACTTCCTGAAGTCCTAGCTTAAGCAAATTCAGGGACTTGTTTGCAATCATAAAGCCCTCCATCATTTTTATTCTGGTCTTCGCTTATAATCGAAGACCCCCCTCTAGCCTGCCGTTCCTCTTTCAAATCTTTTATGGTACGCTTTAAGTAAAGATATAGATAAGAATGTGGTGATACCTTTGTTTAAAATTCTAGTCATTGAAGATGACAAAACGCTGTTCCAGGAATTACAGGACCGGCTTTCGAATTGGTCCTATGATGTGTGTGGAATTGCGGATTTTTCCAATGTGCTGGCTGAGTTCACGAATGCCAAGCCTGATTTAGTCATCATTGATATCCAGCTTCCTAAATATGATGGGTTCCATTGGTGCCGGATGATTCGCAATCATTCGAATGTACCGATTATTTTCCTGTCCTCGCGTGATCATCCGACCGATATGGTCATGTCGATGCAGCTAGGGGCCGATGATTTCGTGCAAAAGCCGTTTCATTTCGATGTGCTGCTGGCGAAGATTCAGGCGATTCTCAGGCGGACCTATAATTATAATGCGGAAGCATCCGCTCTTAAGACATGGTGCGGAGCGCTCATTGATTTTGAGCGAAATACAATCAGCAAGGAAGAAACAGAGATTGAGCTGACGAAGAACGAGTGCTTTATACTCAAGCAATTGATCGAGCATAAAGACAAGATTGTCACCCGAGATTCCTTGATCCGCGCTTTATGGGAGGATGAGCGCTTTGTCAGTGATAACACGCTCACCGTTAACGTGAACCGTCTCCGCAAAAAGCTTGAGAGTATTGGCCTAGGACACATGATTGAGACGAAGGTCGGCCAAGGCTATATCGCGAAAGAAGAGGAGCCGGCCACATGATCGGGAGATTCGTGAAAGAGAGAATAAGCTGGATTTTGATGATGGTTTTGATACAGGGTCTGATTCTTCTGGTTTCCTGGCTGGACCATTCGATTCCGTTCATGCCTGTTCTGTATGCCGTCTTTTTATCAATGATTCTCTTTGTCATCTTTCTTTGCTTCAGATATAGGAAAGAAACGAAATTCTATCAGGAGCTGGATGAGTGGACATCTGACTTGGATACCGAGCTCCTCCCTTCTCCTTCGAGCCCATTTGAGCGAATTGCCCTGGAGGCTCTCCTTCGGCAAACGAATGCCCTTCGGGATGAGGCATACGAAAACACGGCCATGCTCGAGTATGAGAAGGATGATTTACTGGCATGGATTCATGAGGTGAAGACCCCGCTCACGGCGATGAAATTGATCATCGACCGGACGGAGGATGAGGAAATGAAGGCTCAGCTCATGTATGAATGGCTGAGAATTCACCTTTTACTTGATACACAGCTCCATCAAAAGCGGATGCCCTTCATGCATAATGACCTCTTGATCGAGAAGGTATCACTGAAGCCTTTGATTGTGCAGGAAATCAAAATGCTGCAATCCTGGTGCCTGCAAAAAGGAATCGGCTTTGAATTGGAGCTTGAGGCAGATACCGTATTGACGGATGGGAAATGGACCGCCTTCATCATCCGGCAGCTATTAACGAATGCCGTGAAATACAGCGAGCACGATGATATTCTTCTGAAAAGCTATAAGGATGACTATCATACGTATGTGCAAATCACCGACCATGGACGAGGCATTGACTCAAAGGACTTATCCCGCATCTTTGATAAGGGATTCACGTCAACAACCGCGCATGATGACCGTTCCTCAAGCGGGATGGGCCTTTATTTAACGAAGCAGGCTGCCATAGCCTTGCATATCAAAATCAGTGTTGAATCAACGGTTGGAGAAGGTACGACCTTCACCCTTCTCTTCCCGAAACGAAATGAATTTGAGTCCGTCATAAGTGTGTGACAAAAATGTCACATGCTTTTCTTATTTGTTCGCCAAATAGCAGGAGACGGACTCTCCCCTTCTTATATACTTGAGTCAATAGGAAAAGGAGTGACGAATTACATGAATATTCTCGAAGCAGTCAAGGTTCATAAATTTTATGGCAATAAGTTCAACAAGCAGGAAGTGTTAAAGGGGATTGATTTGACGATTCAAAAGGGCGAATTCATCGGAATCATGGGCGCCTCCGGTTCCGGAAAAACAACCCTTCTTAATGTTCTTTCCTCCATTGACAAGGCCAGCCGCGGCACGATTAACATCGAGGGCCAGGAAACGACTAAAATGAAGGATAAGAAAATCGCCCAGTTTCGCATGAACCATTTAGGCTTTATCTTTCAGGACTACCATCTATTAGATACATTAACGGTCAAGGAGAATATCCTCCTCCCCCTTTCTGTCCAGAAAGTAAACAAAAAAGAGGCCGAACAAAGATTCAATGAAATCGCTAAAAACTTAGGCATCATGGAGGTCAAAAACAAGTATCCGAATGAAATATCAGGCGGACAGAAACAGCGGACGGCCGCGGCCAGAGCATTCATTCATGAGCCAAGCATCATCTTCGCGGATGAGCCGACGGGAGCATTAGACTCCAAGTCAGCTTCAGACCTATTGCAGAAGCTCAGCCAGCTGAATGAGGAGCTAAGCTCCACAATCGTGATGGTCACCCATGACCCGCTCGCGGCCAGCTATTGCAGCCGTGTCATCTTCATTAAGGACGGGCAGATTTATACCCAGCTAAATAAAGGGGAAGAAAATCGCCAGCAATTTTTCAAGGCCATCATGAAAACGCAAGGTATCTTAGGCGGTGTTCAAGTATGAGCACAGGAAAGCTAATCAGCCAAAGCCTGAAGAAGAACCTGAAGAATTATTATCTGTACGTGTTTGCCCTTATCTTCAGCGCAGCCCTCTATTTTTCCTTCGTGACACTGCAGTACGATCCGGCCATGGATGCTGCAGAAGGTTCCATTAAAGGAGAAGCTGCCATGGGTGTGGCGTCTATCCTACTGATTGCCATTGTTGCCGTCTTTCTTGCCTACGCCAATAATCTTTTCATGAAAAGACGCAGCAAGGAAATCGGCTTGTATCAATTAGTTGGAATGAGCAAGCAGAAAGTCTTTTGGATTCTCTCTGTCGAAAACAGCATCCTTTATTTTGGCGCCTTGCTTGGAGGCGTATTCCTTGGATTCGCCTCCTCCAAATTATTGATGATGCTCTTAATCAATATAGCAGGAACGGAGGACGTGGCTTCATTAAGGTTTTCCGGTGCGGCACTTGCCCAGACGCTTATCGTCTTTTTCGGGATCTTTCTCATCACCTTATTGATGAATTATTTCTATATTAAACGAAAAGGCATCCTTTCCTTGTTCCATACCGAATCAACCACGGAAATGAAGGCAGGCAAAATTTCCATTTGGGAGATACTGATTGGTCTTATCGGCATTCTGTCCATCGCGACTGGCTATTATGTTTCTTCCAAGCTTTTCAGCGGTGACTTTTCCACGACGAATGAATTGTTGTTTGCTATGCTCTTTATACTCGCCGCCGTCATTATCGGGACCTATCTTTTCTATAAGGGCTCTATTCGTTTCCTCTTCAATCTGCTGCGGAAAAAGAAGAACGGCTATTTAACGATTAGAGATGTCCTGTCTTTATCATCCATTATGTTTCGAATGAAGTCGAATGCACTCTTGCTGACAATCATTACGACCGTTTCAGCGCTCGCCATCGGCCTCTTGTCTCTGAGCTACATCTCCTATTATTCGGTGGAAAAAACCGCACAAAGTAATGTGGCAGCTGACTTTTCATTCGCGAATCAGGAAGATTATGCAACATTCACTGATTTATTAGCAGAGAACCAGATCACTTTTACCGACAAAGAAGTGAAAATCGTTCAAGCTTATACAGACTTAAGCGATGTGATGAGCACCCGATATTTTGAAGCAATGGACTATAATCAAACCCGCAAAACAATGCCTGTCATAAGCGAAACAGCCATTAAGGGGCTAGATTTAGCCAAGGATGAATCGATGATGTCAGGGTTCAGCGATGATGACGCAAGTCTTTTTCAAATGAAGGATTCAGGGAAATTAATCATTGAAGGACCAAATGGGGCGATTGAAACATCGTTTATGGGATTGGAAAGGGAATTCCTTGTTTCCTCCTATTTCACGTTCGGCATGCCGGTTCTCCTTGTCGATCAGTCTGTTTTTGATGAAATCGCCAAAAAACCCGACCCCTCTATTCAAATGGAGTCAACTGTCTATAACGGCATTACGATTAATCATGAGGCCAATCTTGATAAAGCGAACGAGCTTTTCATGCAGGCTTCTACGGATGATTACATGAATAAATCCCGTCCTCAATTAATTGTTGATATGAAGACCATGATGGGGCTGACGATGTTCATTGTCGCCTTCCTTGGACTGACGTTCCTGATTACGTCTGGATGTATTCTCTACTTTAAACAGATGGATGAAGGAGAGGATGAACTGCCGAATTATACGATCTTGCGCAAGCTCGGCTTCACCGAACAGGACATGCTCAAAGGCATAGCGGCCAAGCAGCTCTTTAACTTCGGCATCCCGCTCATCCTGGGACTCTCGCACAGCTATTTTGCCGTTCAATCAGGATGGTTCCTCTTCGGGACGGAGCTCTGGGCTCCAATGCTGATTGTCATGGTCATCTATACGGTCCTTTACTCCATCTTCGGTCTCCTGTCTGTGCTTTATTACAAGAAACTGATTAAGGACTCCCTTTAAAATCAAAAGGTTCCAGCATTTATTCACTGGAACCTTTTTTATTATCGATATAAACTTTGCGGACTGCATGGATGATTTCACCCTTTGGAATATGCGGATATTTTTCATGCATCATCGCCACGCAATCAGTCCAGCTCGCTTGCTTGAGACAGTGATGGATATCATTCATGACCTCAGGAGCAAGATCAGCCCCTTCCACCTCTTCCCCTGTCTCCAATCCCTCCAGGAAAAGACTCGCAATCTCGTGAATAAGCGCGATGACCAATTTAATGAGAATCGACAGCTCAATCCCATCCATGAAATAATCGAGCGCACTTAACACAATCAATGTCCCGCAAAATTCCAGCAGATTGCCAACTAGCTTTGGCAGATACAAGCCCTCATACCGTTCCTTAGACGCTTGCAAGAAGCTATCTATCAAAGTACTAATACCTATATCGATGTAGCAAAACAAAAGAAGGAACAGAACTAAAATAATGATAGATGCATAGTACTGACCGGTAAAATGAATAATCAGCGCATAAACTAAACCGACCGGGACAAACAGAGCCAATATAACAAGGAAAATCGAAAAACCGGCAAGGAAATCCTTCAATCGTTCATTCCCCATTCCATTAAATAGTCTTACACTATCTATTCACCATCCAACTTCCTATTAATCCTAAACCAAACAGGAATAGGCTATTGAACTTCTAGTTATAGATGGTTGCCATACCATTGAAACTTTAGCATACTTAAATAGAAATATTTGTCAAACGATAAGGAGGCTCGAAATCATTGAAGAAAACCCAAATCCATTCCCCTACCCGCTTTGAACGCTTACTCGATTTAATGGTTATCATTTTGCTGATCACTAGTTTCACCTACATATTCATCCAATGGACAGCACTGCCTAATCATATCCCTATGAATATTGATGGAAACGAGCATGTTTCACACCGAGGAGATAAAATAAGCATCCTAGGACTCCCCTTCATCGGAATTTTGGTATGGCTCCTATTTAGCTACATGGAGAGAGATCCACATAATATTAATCTGCCTTTATACCGAAGCCATGATAAAGCAAAAGAACAGAAATACAACAGGATTATCGTCAATGTTATCAAAAATGGCATCGTCATGAGCCTTGTATTCGCTAATTGGAGAATCTTACTCTTTGTCCTGTGAAAGATTTCAGGATGATACAGACTGACTCTATTCCTGGTAGGGTCGAAAAGTTGGGCTAACGATTAATCAAAAGGAAAAATGCCAGCACAACCATTATGAATGCGATGATAACTGGCATCCACCCAATCTCCACTTTTGCTTTTATGAATAAACGATCGATAATAAAAAATAGGATGGCGGATAGGAAACCAAAGACAAAAAATATTAATCCAAAAAAACAATGAAAGATGAAGGAGATGATTTCACGTGCATAGGTTCTATCCGTAATCTTGTTACTGAGCCAATCACTAAAGACAGATGTACTCACTCCATAGGTACTGGCTATCATTATGTTTATATAAAATAAATTAAGGAAGCCATTCACACTAAAGCCATCCATCATAAAAAGCAGGGCAAATATAAAGCTTGCGACCATCGCAGTGAGTATCTTTCTCTTTACCATCCTTATGCACTGCCTCCCTCTTATTTTAGTTGCCCGATGATGTCAATTGATTCTCCACCTTGACTAATCGCTCTCAAGAAAGGAAATATCAACCTAATTTATAGCGATATCCTACATTCACATAAGAAAAAGCCACTTAATCGATTAAGCAGCTTCACATACGGAGTATTATCGTCCATACTCTCTAAATGCCTCCTCATCACCCTTAAAAACATTCACATCAATAAATTTCTCCTCTCCTTCATATCCATCCAAACGTTCCCTGTCTGTGTACTGCCAAAAGGTCCACTTTCGCTTATCCGGCAAGGATGGCTTGCCATAGACATCCCTTATCCATATATCGCAATCCTCGAAGTGATTCTTTATGTAAAAATTATATGCTTTACTGGTCGTGTATATAATTACCCGTTTTCCATAGTGATTTTCAAGCATCCGAACCATATTGTCTAATTCTTTCTTAACCTCTTTCACATCAGGGGGATGTTTCTCTTTATCACCGTAAAATTCCACATCAATGACCGGCGGCAAGGAATCCTTATCAGCTGGTACCGTATTGATGAAATGCTGGCCTTGAGTCTTGCCATCACTGTCAAAGCTAAAAAAATGATAAGCACCTATACGCAGTCTCGTATCCTTCGCTTCATGCCAATTCATCTCAAAGTACCGATCCACATGGGCACTTCCCTCAGTCGCTTTGATAAAAGCAAACCGCATATCCTGCTTCTCCAGTTGATCCCACACTATTTCACCTTGATAAGCCGATACGTCCACTCCTTTGATGGGATATTCATTAGCAAACCTGGCGTTTGGGATTAAGAATCCTTGATACCAAAGGAAAACGGTTAAAAAGAACACACCAATGACCAGAACAATCAAATAGATGATCGTGTTCTTTTTCCTCTTTGTTACGGCTGCATGATCCTCCTTCAATCCGTCCCCTCCTTCATAATCGCTGAATTGAAAAGCCGATTGTATGCAGACGATTAACCATAAGGGCATACAACGTTTATTATGCTAATACGATAACTTAGTCGTCATACCTATTGAACAAGACTCCATGGGACTGAATGATTGGTTGAAGTATGTATGGATTTAATGGATTAAAAAATCATTTTTTAGCGCATGCATATACTTGTTGCCAGAGTTTCTCTGCTTATCTCAAATAGATACTGCGATTAGGTGAGTATATTCACCCTTCTGCTTTGCTATGTACAGATACAGTGACAACCTCAAGATTTGTTAGACATATAAAAATTGGTTTGTATAGCTGTTAATAGGTTGAGAACAGTTCGATAAAATTACCTTTTAACCCTGATAAAATTGTATTTAAATAATAACGTTATCCCAAAGTTCATGAGAAAATGCACAAGAAATGGAACAAAAATATTGTTTGTTTCGAAATAAATCCAACCAAAAGTCAGACTTGGAACCATTATATTGACTAACATGATCGTTTTTTTGAAATATTGAATATGAAAACCTAAAAACAATACCGTTGTTGCTATGATGGCAATCCATTGGTTTTCGATAAATACGTAAATCAAGTTTTGAATAATTCCCCTGAATAAGATCTCTTCAAATAATGCCCCCGTAAACATTAAGAAAAAAACACCTAACAACGGACCGTTTTGATAATCTTTGTTTGTATCGTCAATGTATCTTGAGGGAATATAACGCGTTAAAATCACACCGAACAAGAGCAGACCAATGGAAGCGGCAACTATACATATGGCCATGGCAATGGGTTTCTCAAATGATAAGAAGCTTTGAATTGTGAGTACATCATAAACGATAAGAGCAAAAACGACTGCTAAGCAAATAAACGTAAAGGATGAAAATACAAATATTGCGTCTTTAAGATTTATATCCTTCTCTGAATGTGTGGGTTTGTCTTTTATATACTCCATACCTTACCTTCTTTCTAGATGAAAATTTAATACAGATGACATTCTTATATTACTATTTTAGCAGAAATGACAAATTCACCCACTTAAAATTAACAAAAGGTAGAAACGAGCCAATAAAAAAGACCAATCATGCAGATTGATCAAATTTGAGAGATGACTATGTAGATAAAAATCATACTTATGATAAAAATAAAGGTATTCCATATACAGCCATTAGCACTTTTGCGAGACTCATGCCTTTCAAACTCTTCCTGAGTCACTTCTTCCTGCTCAATATTTTTTCCTATCTTCGTTTCTCTAATTATTTTCCCTTCTTTAATAAAATGTTTTACTTTTGCCAATTCCGTATCCCCTTTATGCTTGTATAGTTGAGGATACTATTTTACCATAAATTAGAATCAGGTAGTTCATTTTGTAATATTTTGTAACAAAAAGAAAATATTGTAACGAAATAAAAACCACTCCTCTATAAATGTCAGTGGACATTTACAGAAAAAGTGGTTTAGAAATGCCGGCTATGAAAACTTCATCCACTAGATGAAGGTTACATCTTTTTATGTAAAAAGATAACTATCATAAACCAAAATCAGCATAATGATGCGTTAACCAGGCATAAACAGGGCTTATTTCCCTTGCTGCTTGTTCATTGCATTCATCATTTGATTTACTTTCTTTTGGGAAGGTTTCATTCCCATTTGTGTCATCATCATCTTGATCATTTGCTCATTGATTGGCGGGTTTTTCTTTAGGTAGTCCATCATGTATTTACGAGCGATGAAGAATCCTAAAGCTACACCAGCAAGCAAAGCAATGATTCCTGTTAGAATATAGTATAACATAATCCTTAATAACCTCCTCCGTGCTGTCTAACAGACATTATTAAACCAAGAGTAATAATACCATATGTGGGGTGATATTTCTATCAGATTTTGGCGTATTATGCTGTTATCGCTTGAAAAGTAGCAATTTTAGCGCTAGAGAGGTTAGGTCATGGCTTCCATGCTCAAGAAAGAATGAATTTCGGCTGCTTGATTGGTCTGAGCCATGCACAGCGTCCTTCTCCTGTATCGAGTGCGAGGAAGTAAGGATTCCATTGTCTGAGCCATTCAAAGAAGATCGTCTCACTCTCGTAGCTTCCTGAAGCATGCAGGATCAATGAGTGATTCCTAAACGCAAGAGATGCCTCACTGACCGCTCCATTTCTATTCTTACGGATATAATATACCCCATTTTCTTCAAAGCATCCTTGCTTACTCGTGATTTTTTCGTCCATATAAGAGCTGAACAGGCCAGCGGGTATTCGTTTTGTCACACACATGATCTGGCGGCGAAGAATTCGCTTTTCTTCTCCCTCAGTTTCCTCATAATCATGGAATAAGTCATAAAACATATGTTCACGCCCATAAAAATGATTGGCGAATTGTTTTTCGATTAGATAGATTATATATGTGCGCATACTGTCCCTCCCATTCCTTTGCATCTATTATAGCTAACGGAATATACATATTCTGTAAAAACCTGATGCAGAAATACTCTAGTTTTGTCGAATGAGTAGGTTTCACTTGCATAAGTACAAAATAGTACAAAAGTTTCGGATTGGAGGTTCTACTGATATAGATCATCTTATATCAAAACAGTTACGTTATCACCGCTGCTCTAATATCATTCAGGGTGCTATTACACGAAAGACGCATTTTTACCACATGAATTATTTAAAAATCGCAAGGATACTTCATTAAATTTCTCAGCCTGATCCACATTGCACACATGGCCGCTTTCCTCCAGAATCACTAAATGACTAGAAGGCTGCAGCTTCACCAATCGCTTGACCGGTTCCAAAAAGACATAATCCTCATCTCCCATAATATAGAGGGATGGAATGCCTGTATCCTTTTCATTGATTTTCACTAAATATTTCGCCAACCCGCCTGTTAGCGATAACCAGCGCAAAAATTCTCGATGCTTAATTTTCTTTGCCTCTCGTATAAAGAGATAACGGGAGGATTGATGCCTTTTTCTAGGCATTAAAATCCAAGCAAACATTTTATATAACCACATAAACGGAATCATTTTTTTGAATGTATTGGCTATCCCTAATAACATATGAAGCCTCGGTGTAAGGCGGATCACCGCTCCAGCCAGCAGCATCGTATAGAAGCGTTCGGGATTGGTCTCAGCTAAATGACGAATCAGCATAGTCCCTAATGAGATCCCCACAAAATGGGCTTTTTCGATTTCCAATGAATCTAGTACATCCAGAATATCTTTGCTGACCAAATCAAGCGTATATTTTGTCGGACTGTTATCAATACGGCAAGCACCATGTCCTCTAAGATCTACTGCCAACACATTAAAATGCTTACGGTATGCTCGAATTTGCTTATACCAAATCGTTGAGCTTCCGCCAGCTCCATGGACTAAAACTACCCATTCTGCATGCTCTTGACTGTATATTTTATAGTTTAACAAGTATGAATCATCCTTCGATATAGTATCTTATTCTATTAATACGATTACTAGCATCTAATGGTTCCATCATTCGTCATATTTTTGTAGAATTCGTATATATTTCCTCAAATCATTTGAGAATAATGTCAAATACAGTGTGGTATAAATAACTACACCATACTCTAACTGAATCTTATATCCTTTCTAAGTAACACTCAAACATTTTTAACTGGAAACAGACATTTACTGTCAGATACATTTGACTTCCCTCACCGAATTCATAAGCAACGCAAAAAAGGAAACAGCTGACACCATTTCCCTTTACCGCAAGAATCATATTCGAAGGAGAAAATCTAATATCCATATGTCTCTCCTTCTTTCAAATCGAGGAGATGTTCGTTAATGTATACTGTAGTACTATCCTTCCATTCCACATGAACCTTCTCTATTGAATCCTGGTAAAAAATCCGTTTTTTAAACCATAGCGGACCATTAAGTTCACCCCTCACACCAAATGATCCAAACGCTCCCGCATCATACCGGTAAAAATCAATTGTATAATGATCATTAGGTGATTGTACTGTTTTTAAATATTCATTCGCTCCTATTGCAGAAGCAGCGAATGACAGCATGACCACCAAAAGCAGTGCACTGCCCAAGAAAAAAGATAAAATTAAGGTCAGCCAGCTTCTTGTTTTTGTTTTCCAATTCCTCTTATCCTTAAAGCCAATCATCCCCATGATGAAGGCTAGCAAACTAATGAGCGATAAAACATAATTTGGAGGAGCAATCTGCCATCCATGATTCAGATTAGAATAGACCGAGTAGGATGCTAACCCTAAACAAATAAGCATCAAATAAAAAGCCCAGCTATTATATCTTTGTGCCATAAATTCTCCTTATCCACTAAAAAGGAATCTCATTAATGGAGATTCCTACTGTTTAAATGTCTAGTTCTATTAGTCTGGGGAAATTCCTCTCTATTTACAGGGAAAGAGTTAAATTAATCGCCCCATTGGTCATCTCATAATGTTTAATTTTGCCCACCGGTATTTTACTAACGATATCCCATGAGTTGAAATCAATTTTTACGGTATGTGTGGAGGATTGGGCGAATGGCGGTTGGTTAAAGATGTTTATATCTGTCAGGTTCAAATCTGCTGGTTTAACTTGGCTAACCTCAAACACGATTACTCTCTTCTCCATGTGAACAGGCTTTAATGCTGCCTCAAAGCTTATGGGATTCCTTCCTGTTCGATCTCCTTCTCCTGTTGCGCCGCGAATAACTAAGTGCTCTGACGTGATTTCTACTTTGATTTCCTTCAAGTCTGCTTGCCTTTTCATCAGCTGCTCAAGCATCATTGGCTTAATTGGGATGGTCACTCCATTTTTACTCATGTCCTTCAGTTTATCTCGAAACTTATTCAGCATATGTCTATTCACCTCTTATCAGTCATTATATCGGAGGGTTAGGTGTTCTGCCTAATGAATTGAAACCGAAAAAATTTATCGACCTAAATATGTAAATTATATTTTACATAATGGAATCTATATGTTACGTTGAAAAGGGGTGTTTATGGAAAATTCAGTTAAAAAAGCGCGTGTGAATGCCGGATTAACACAGCTTCAGTTAGCTCAAAAAGTTGGCATAACAAGACAGACTGTAAGCCTCATTGAGAAAGGAAAATACAACCCTTCCTTAAAACTATGTTTGCTCATTTGCTATGCAGTCAACGCATCTTTAGATGAGATCTTTTGGATAGAAAAGGAGGAATTCTAGTGAAGAAAATAAAAGACGAACGCCTGATTATGAGGAATTTACAAAACATAAAGACCGTCTATATTGTTCAAACAATCGGCATTTTAGGCATTCTTGGTCATTCATTTTTACAGGGCGGGGCTGACGAAATGCGGGCGAACCCGCTATGGCTCCTCTTTATGCTGACAACGATACTCTCTGCCTATTTATCCATGAGGGTAAGTGTAGAAAACGAACAATCTGTTCAAAATCCGGCCAGATCCTTTCGAATAAGCCTGCTCGTATTAATGACCATCGTCATCATTGTCTCCACTCTCACCTTATTGACACCTGGGTTCGGATTACCGGATGCCCTCCTCATCGGCTCCATCCTCTTTATTTGCGGAATCATTCCCATCTATTACATCTATCGGCTACGTGTTAAGGAACAGGAGGATATGGAGGAATGAACATCAAAAAGGGACCGGGATATATGTATTTCAGTCAATGAGAATCAATGATATTTATACATTATCCCGCTCCTCTTTTTGTGGTTCCGATATAACGCAGAGGAATTGGGGGAATTACACTGTTCGTCATACCTTTGAATAGTCTACAATAGTTGTAGAATGATAAAAGAACGAAGGACAAGCTTATGTCTCCAAAGGAAGTGAGTCATTTCTTGGATAACGGAGACTCTATCTTACGTAAATGATGTATATAAGAGTGATAGCTTTTAGCAGTTAAAAAAGATTAATAAATAGGATTAAATTTCTATTGGGAACAGAATATAGACCTTATCGAAGGCGAAAAGTAGCAGTCCCCATATTTAGGCTTTTTCCGAGAAGTAAACGAGATTAAAAAATGATCATCAAACAAACAATGATAACCAATACTGCAGCGATAGTCCAAAGCATTAGAATCAACTCCTTTCAAATAGAAGAAAAATAATAACTATGATTCATATGTACCCCAACCCGCCACAAATTACACCAATTAGGCATATACTAATTATATTATTTATTTCATCAAAGAAAGGCCGAGACCCGGCAGGCGTAGCCGAGGAGGCAAAAGCCTTCTTCCCTGCGGAAAGCGAGTCGACGAAAGCGCAATGAAACGAACTTATTTTTCTATGTAACTCATTAATAAGAAACAGAGTCTCGTTTACCTTCATATAAATTCACAAACTGTAAATCATATAAAATCAGCCAGTCTAGATGCACCAAGAAACAAGTATTTACCAAATGACTTTCTATTCCTCATACGGTAAGCTAACAAATGGTGATGAAAGTGGAAATGTATAAAGAACCATTATGGACAAAGAATTTCATTATTCTTTCCATCGTAAATTTTTTCTTAACCCTTATATTCTTTTTACTAAATGCGACAATCGCAGCTTATGCGATAAATGAATTTCATGCCTCTACAAGTCAAGCAGGCCTTGTTGCTGGTATTTTTATTATCGGGACTTTAATCGGACGATTATTTATTGGAAGGATGATTAATTCTACCAATCCTAAAAAAATCATTATTTTAGGATTAAGCTTTTATATCGTGACTGCACTTTTATACTTTGCGGACCTTGGAATTGGGTTTCTCATCCTAAGCAGATTATTGAATGGATTTACATTTGGTATTGCCGCTACTGTCATTGGAACCGTTGTAGCGATTACGATACCACAGCATAGAAAAGGAGAAGGCATCAGTTATTTTGCGATCAGTACAGCATTGGCGACTGGCATTGGACCGTTTATAGGTCTTTTTCTGAGTCAACGGACCAGTTTCCAAACGATTTTCAGCCTGTGCCTAATACTTGGGATCATCAGTCTATTCACGGTCTTATTTATTAAAATATCAATTGAAAATACGAGGAATAATGATAACAAACCAACTAGACAAGGCTTCAAGCTTTCTCATTTTGTTGAACCAAAAGCCATCCCAATCTCCATTATCATTCTTACAATGGCTCTTTGTTTCTCCAGTGTATTATCTTATATCAATATATATGCCTCTGAGATTCGCTTAGGGAGTGTAGCAAGCTTCTTCTTTGTTATGTATTCAGCTGCTGTATTAGTGTCTCGGCCATTTACGGGCCGATTAGCGGATAGAAAAGGGGCTAACTACATTATGTATCCTGCCTTTTTCCTTTTCGGAATCGGAATGATCCTGCTTGGTTCAACTACTAACAGCGGTGCCTTTTTATTAGCAGGTTTGATTATTGGTCTTGGCTTTGGAAATATATCATCCATTGCTCAAACCATTGCTATTACGACAGCATCACCCGAGCGGTTAGGCCTTGCTACAGCAACCTTCTTTATCTTTTTTGAAATGGGTGCCGGTTTTGGTCCTTCACTGCTCGGTTTGTTTATCCCGATTACTGGATATCCATCTCTATACAAGATTTTAGGCTGTGTCATTTTGGCCACCTCAGCCCTTTATTATATCCTGCACGGAAAAAAGGAATCAGCAAAATTTAAATCACTTGAGAGTTAATTTTTAGAAGAGTCGGTTGGGACAAAACCTACCTCTAAACTGAAAAAGCCGGTGAGATTGATCCTCACCGGCTTTGTTTTATATACATGTGCTAAAAGGCGAGCTGGCGAAAGCAGCTTTCCCGCGCATTTCACTCATTTCTTACTTATAACGAAGCAAATTCCTCAATCAACTCACGATATTGCTTCATCGCGTTATCAATTGGTTCAGGAGAGGTTAAATCTACGCCCGCTTTTTTGAGCAGATCAAGTGGATATTCGGAGCTGCCGCTCTTCAAGAATTCCAGATAAGATGCTTGAACTTTTTTATTGCCCTTCAGCAATTCGCCTGCGAGATGAATCGCAGAGGCAAAGCCTGTCGCATATTTATACACATAGAATGGACGGTAGAAATGCGGGATCCGTGACCATCCATAGACGGTTTCTTCCTCCGCTTCTACGACATCCCCGCTATAGGCATTCGATAATTCCCCGTAGATTTGATTGAAGGATTCCTTATTCAGCGGCTGGCCTTCCTCAGCCATCTCATGCGTGATTTTCTCGAATTCACTGAACATAACCTGCGTAAAGAATGTTCCATTGAACTGGTCTATAAAGTAATTCAATAAGTATTTTCTTTTCTTAGGGTCTGTCGTTTCTTTCAGCAAGTAATGGATCAGAAGCACCTCATTGACCGTTGAGGCGACCTCTGCCACAAAGATGGAATACCCTGCTGTGATCCGCGGCTGATGCTTAGAGGAATAATAGCTATGCATCGCATGCCCCATTTCATGAACAAGCGTGAACTGGCTGTCAATATCATCATGATGGTTCAATAGAACGAATGGATGAACACCATAGACCCCGAGATTATACGCTCCGGAGCGCTTCCCTGGTGTTTCCCGCACATCGACATACCGTTTGTCACGGAAGCTGCTGAGGATGCTTAAATACTCCTCACCAAGCGGGTGGAGTGCCTTTAGCATCGTTTCGTAGGCTTGATGGTAAGTGATATCCTGCTTCACGCCCTCCACTAAATCCACGCTCAAATCATATGGCTTCAGCTCCTCAAGCGCAAGAATATCCTTTCGAATCTCATTATAGCGATGCTTGGCATCGAGATTCTTTCGTGTCGTCGCAATTAAGTTCTCGTATACCTCAACCGGTACCTTATCAGCGAATAGCGCCTTTTCAAGGGCAGATGGGTAGTTACGGATTTTCGTCCTTACGACATTGTTCTTAATATTGGCTGATAAAGTAGAGGCGATCACATTCGCATATTGGAGATAAGGCTTGTAATAAGCCTTGTACGCCTCTTTTCGGACATTTCGGTCTTTGTCCTCAATCAGCTTTGAATACATGCCGCGCGTGAGCTCTACCGTGCCACCATTTCCATCAGATACTTCACCGAACTGAATGTCCGCGTTATTGAACATTTGGAAGGTGTTATTTGGCGCCGAAAAGGTTTCCCCTAGCTTAGAGAGAAGCTCTTCCTGCTCCTGGTTCAAGGTATGGTCCTTATAGCGGAAGGCATCCCATAGGTCCTTTTCAAAGTAGTTCAGTCCCTCATTCTCCTCGATATAGGAACGCAAAGTCCCTTCGTCTAGGCTTAATAAATACGGCATGAAGAAGGCCCCAGCCTCACTGAGCTTTACGCTTAGCGTGCGTGCTTTCGCCATCAGGTTTTGTGCCAAGGATTCCCGTGTATCCAAGTCACCAAGCAGCATGGCATACACATATATATTGGTGAAAATAGTGTCTGTCTCTTCATTCTTCGTTAAATAATTCAGCAAGTCCTTACCATTATGGATAGCCCCGTTATAGGCGGCAAGTTCCCCGACATGATTTTCAACTGCCTGAAAATCCTTCTCCCACTCTTCTGTACTTGTGTACAGGTCGGTTAAATCCCATTTCTCATGGTCCGCCACTTCACTTCGGTCTTTATACTGTTTCATCTGACTGCCTCCTGTTCATTTGTCCATTGCTTATGTATATACGTGGATAGGCCTGTTTTAGCACAGGTGTGCTTTCTCTCTCTAGTTTACCAAGAATGAGCAGAAAACTTACGATTCTTGCTTAAGAGAATAAAAAAGGCCGCCTTGCATGCAGCAGCACGCAAGACTAGCCTTCATTAAAACAGATTATTTAAGCATATCTTTTACGATAGAAACAACGTTTGATGGCGTGAAACCGAATTTCTCCATCAATAGTTCTCCCGGACCGGATGCGCCGAAACGATCCATCGCTAGAACGCGGCCTTCATCACCTGTGTAGCGTTCCCAGCCGAAGGAAGTGCCAAGCTCAATTGCTAAGCGTTTCTTAACGGATTTAGGGATTACGGATTCCTTGTATTCCGCAGATTGCTCTTCAAAACGGTCAAAGGATGGTACGCTGACAACCGATACATCAATGCCTTCGCCAGCCAATACGCCTTGTGCCTGAACAGCAAGACCAACCTCAGAGCCTGATGCAAGAAGGATAGCATCTGCTTCATCCTTTTTAGCAGGTGATACGACATATGCCCCCTTCTGAACGCCTTCCTCTGCCAATTTAGCAGATAACGGCAGAGTGGTGAGGTTTTGACGAGATAGAACAAGCGCTGTTGGTTTGTTCTTGCTAGTAAGAGCCGCTTTCCAGGCAGCAGCCACTTCATTGCTGTCCGCAGGACGGATCAAGGAAACGTTCGGCATTGCGCGCAAGGCAGCAAGATGCTCAATTGGCTCATGCGTAGGACCGTCTTCCCCAACTGCAATGCTGTCGTGCGTGAACACATATGTGACAGGCAGGTTCATGAGTGCTGCCAAGCGGATAGCCGGACGCAAGTAATCAGAGAAGACAAAGAATGTACCGCCGTACACGTGAAGTCCTCCATGAAGCGCCATTCCATTTAATGCAGCGCCCATTCCGAATTCACGGACACCAAACCAAATGTTGCGGCCTTCATAAGAACCTGGCAAGAAGTCTTTTTCGCCTTTTAGCATGGTCTTATTAGAGCCAGCCAAGTCAGCAGAACCGCCGAAAAGGGACGGAACATTCTTCGCAAGGGCATTAAGGACCTCGCCTCCGGAATTACGCGTCGCAACAGCTTTGCCTGCTTCATAGACAGGAATCTCTTTATCCCAGCCTTCTGGAAGCTCACCTTTAATGGCTGTTTCAAGCTGTGCTGCAAGCTCTGGATACTCTTCTTTATAATTTGCGAATAAATGGTTCCATTCTTCTTCTTTCTTCGCACCTGCATCAATGATTGTTTCTTTGAATGTTGCGTATACTTCCTCAGGCACATAGAAGTCTTCTTCGAATGTCCATTTATAGTATTCTTTTGTAAGCTTCATTTCATCTTCACCAAGCGGAGCGCCGTGAACGGCCGCTTTACCGGATTTATTCGGCGCGCCATACCCAATGATTGTTCTCACCTCAATCATGGTTGGGCGGTCAAGATCTGTTTTCGCTTCTTCAAGCGCTTTGGCGATTTCGTTTAAGTCGTTTCCGTCCTCTACACGGATATACTGCCAGCCATAGGCCTTAAAGCGGTCTGCGACGCTTTCGGAGAAGCTCATATTCAATTCTCCGTCCAAGGAAATATCATTGGAATCATAAAGAACGACTAAACGGCCTAGCTTCAAGTGCGCAGCCAAGGAAGCCGCTTCAGCAGAAACACCCTCCATTAAGTCGCCGTCTCCGCAGATACTGTATGTAAAATGGTTAACTAATTCATAGTTCTCTTTATTATAAGTAGCGGCTAAATGACGCTCAGCCATTGCCATCCCGACAGCCATCCCAATTCCTTGTCCTAATGGTCCAGTTGTGGCTTCAACGCCGCGTGTGTGACCATATTCAGGGTGACCAGGGGTTTTAGAATCCCATTGACGGAAGTTCTTGATCTCTTCCATATCAAGTCCATATCCGGATAAGTGAAGAAGACTGTATAAAAGCATGGATCCATGTCCGGCTGACAATACAAAACGGTCGCGGTTAAACCAATCTGGATTATTAGGGTTATGGTTCATGAAACGAGTCCATAATGTATAAGCCATTGGCGCAGCGCCCATTGGCATGCCAGGGTGTCCGGAATTGGCTTTTTCGATTGCATCGATTGAAAGTGTACGTATAGCAGTGATTGCTAATTGATCCTTTTCAGTAAACATAGTCAGTCTACATCCTTTCCGATTAACATACTTCAGTCTAACTATAAATGATACAAAGTTATATTGACAACATTATTTAGGCAATTCTACAGAATTGACATAAATTTCAATTGTTAAAAATACCTATTACTATCTCTTACCCATTAGTGGAGTCTTTTATTACGGATTTGCTTAACCTTTTCAGGTGTCACGTCATTTCCATTCGGGTCAATGATGGTTACGCCCTCAATCGTATTTCTCATAGAAGACCTGAAGGACTCTAAATACTCGGCGCGCAGCAAGGATTGTTCCTTCGCTTCCTCTGTTGTGAGGCCGCCAGCCTTTGCTTTTTTGGATAATTCATTTATTCTGTTTATTTTGTGCTTTGGCAGCATATGGATTGCTCCTTTTCATAAAAAATCAATTACTGTCATCGTATAGAAAAACGCGGCCTATTTCAAGAAGTATCTACTATATATGCCTCTGTTTTTCAGCGTGCTCGGCATATCGGCGGTGCACAGTCGCTTTTGATACCTCATAGCCCCTGCGGTTCAAATTCTCCGTGATTTCGGCAAATGTCAGACCTTTTATCCGGAGGGCAATGATCTCCTGGATTGGAACCTCAGTCCGCTCTCTTCCTCCACCGACATGCTGGTTCGACAGATTCTTGACAGGATTATACCCATTCTCAATCGCGCGCTTCATGCCCCTGCGAATCTTGCTGTTTTGAAGCTTGCGCTGATATTCTTCCACAATGCTGATTATCTGAAGAAGCATGGCGTCTGTTTCAGATACCTCAAGCTCCCCGTTATGGGTGACTGTATATAGCTTGATGCCTTCCTTATAGATACAATGCATTAAGGCAATCTTCGCATTTCCTCGGCCGAGCCGTGTCTCATCCTGGATGAGCAGTCCCTCGATTTCTTTATTGCGCATTTGTTCTAATAGAATAAGAATACCCTCTCGCTCCAGATCATATCCGCTCGCTTGCTCCTTTTCAATCGACACGACCTCGAAGCCTTTAATCGCGGCCAGCTGTGTCAGCTCCTGTTCCTGTCTTTCAAGAGATGTCTCCTGTGTGCTCTTTTCTGTACTGACTCTGCAGTAAATTCCAACCTTCATTTCTCTCACCATTCTCTATATATTTCTTCTCGAGATATGCACCGAAGGCCGGAACGAATGCCCCGGCCTTCACTACTATCATTATAACGTTTATTCCTTATTTGAGTCTGCCAAATGCAGGATATCTGTGTTTCTTTCGATAGGAAGGATAATGGTCTGGCCTTCTTGGATATGAGTCGTTTCCAACTCATTGGCCTCTCTCACCCATTTCACAAATTCAGTCGTTGACATATTGGCATCCTCATATTGTTCAGCCATGGCCCAAAGCGTATCTCCGCTTTCAACCTTCACTTGCATATATTGATTATCGCTTTTTTCTAAATTCGTGAAAGTCATCAATAAGATTAACAGAAAAAGTCCAACTGCAAAAATAATGGTATACGAATAAGAAGACCAAACTTGTTTCATATTAAAAACCCCTCCACAGAATGTATGTTCGTATTTCTTGTTCTTAGTATAAACCGAACAAATGTTTTGTGTCAACAGAAAAATCGAACTTATGTTTGTACTAGTGTTCGCCTCATGCTATAATAGCGGTAAAGATCAGATAAAGAGGTGCGGGAGATGACAACAAAACTATCAAAGCGACAGCAAGATATCTTACTATATATTAAAGAAGAAGTTAAAACGAAGGGATATCCGCCTTCCGTGCGAGAGATTGGGGAAGCAGTCGGACTAGCCTCAAGCTCTACCGTTCACGGACATTTGGCCAGATTGGAAAGCAAAGGCCTCATCAGACGTGACCCGACAAAGCCGCGTGCCATTGAAGTACTGGATATGGATCCGCATGAGCATATTCCAAAAGCCAATTCTGTCAGCGTCCCTCTGATTGGTAAGGTTACTGCAGGTCAGCCGATCACGGCGATTGAGAATATTGAAGAATACTTCCCATTGCCAGAGCATATGGCTCCAGCCGACGAAAACGTATTTATGCTAGAGATTATGGGTGACAGTATGATTGAAGCCGGCATCCTTGATGGAGATTATGTCATCGTCCGCCAGCAGCATACAGCCAATAATGGCGAGATTGTCGTCGCCATGACCGAGGACGATGAAGCCACGGTGAAACGCTTCTTCAAGGAAGATAACCATTTCCGCCTTCAGCCTGAAAATTCCATGCTTGACCCAATCATCCTTCAGAATGTCAGCATCCTAGGGAAAGTCATCGGCCTATATAGAAATATTCATTAATACTGAACCAGCCAAGCATTCCGGCTGGTTCTTTCATTTAACTTACTAGATTCTTAGTAGACTATATGCTGGATTACTAGAGTTTATACACAACAAAAAAATGCTTGAAGTCATTTCAAGCATTCAATACAACCTATTATTTAGAAAAGTACTCATCTCTCAGGATGGAATACATCTTCAAATCTTGATGCTTCCCCTTGGCATACATTCCTTTTCGAATGACACCCTCATACGTCATTCCCGCCTTCTGCATGACCCGTTCAGACCCCGTATTTTCCACAAAGCATCTTGCTTGAATTCGCATCAAGTTCATCTTCATAAACCCGAACTTAATCACTTCCTTCGCTGCCTCAGCGGCTATTCCCTGCCCCCAGAAGTCTTGCGAGAGCACATAGCCTAGCTCCGCCACTCTGTGCGGGATTTTCCATCCAACAAAATCAATCGTTCCAATCAGCTTGCCAGTGCCTTTCCGTTCGATTCCCCATGGAGCGAGTTCCTTCTGTTCATATTGTGAGAGGGCGAACACCAAAAACTCCTTCGTATCCTCAATGGATTGATGCGTGTTCCATGTCATATATTTCGTTACTTCAGGATTGGAGCCATAGGCATACATATCATGGGCATCCTCCATCCTGATTTTCCTTAAGATGAGTCGTTCGGTTTCCAATTCGGGAAATGGATCAAATATGTTTCGTGCCTCCATCCAGACCACCTCTTCACTTTTACTCCATTATATCGTCGATAGTGACATAGATATATCATCTTTCTGACTTATCAGATATTTTATTTAAGTGAGCAGCGCAATTAATGGTAAACCATTAAATTTATATTGATATGAAGGGATTGACCTGTTTTTTATTGGCTGTTTTCGTAAGGATTGTTGCAAATGCCATAAAATAGAGACTGCTTTTTTGCTGCCTCCGTTATTGAGATAAAGCCCCCTGTTTGTTTATGTATCATTCTTCACAAGCGAAGATTTTTCACTGTTCATTTGTTACAGGAATGCTGCCACATATCCCCATTAAGGAATTCAACAGAAAAGGGCATTCATCCTCTTTGGATCAACACCTCGATAATTTAAGTATATCTCCTCCAAAATAAACCTATCCTTGATATTTAAAAGTATAATATTGTAAGTATATAAACAAAAAGGGGGACTTCAAAAATGTATCTGTTCTTATTCACCATAATTTATTGTGTAATAACGCAGGTTTTGAATATAGGCTATATACCTGCTATGGGGGCTTATTTAATAGGTTTAATCTTTATTAAGGGATATTTTAGTGAAGAATTAAAAGACGTCTATAACATTGAAAAAACAAAATATTTGTATGAGAAAATCGGAATTAAAGATTCCTTAATGGAGCTACTGTGTTTGTCGATAATATTTATTAATTCTTATTTAATTGATTATGAACCTTTCTCCCTTTTTGACTTTGTTTGTATGTTATTACTTATTGCTGTTGTCTATCGATTTCTATTTTGGGGTATAACACAGGCAATCGGGCAAAAATTTAACTCTAAAATGTAATTCAGATGATACCTCTAATAGGAATTTCCTTCTTACGCTATCCTGCCCCTTTACTTCCATAAGAATTTCAACACAAAAAGGCATTAATCCTTCCTAGATCAATGCCCCGTTAGTAAAGTAAGTTTAAATTTGAAATTGATTAACTACCTAGGTTTCTTAATAATTGTTTTCTTCGTAACTAACAGTGCAACAGCTACACTAATAACACCTAAAACTCCAGAGATAGTTCTATTTATAATAACATTATCTGTAACAGGAAATATGGCATTACTAATAAGGATAAGAATTATATACACTGCAATCGAAAAGAGCAAAACAATTAATGTATGTTTCATAACAACTCTCCTCCCAAATTCTCTAATGGTATTTCTAAAGATATGAATATCCCTAACTATTTTTTACCAAATTAATCCTTATTAAGCTAACCTGCCCCGTCTCTACAATAGGGAATTCAACAAAAATGAGCATTAAACCTCCTTGATCAATGCCCCGGTTTGTTTAAGTATATGTCACAATCTTTTTGTGAAAGAGTAGTCATTACGTAATCAGTTTGTTCTTTATATAGCCAGACATTCTTAGCATTTTTCCATCCATTTCAGTTTTTATCTGTTTCATTCCATTTTTCTTATAAAATGCAATGGCAGTGTTATTCGTTGGAGAAACACGGAGATGATATTCACGAACATGATTATTCTTAAAAAATCTAATAGCATAATCGTGTAAAAGGGAACCCAAACCCATTCCTCGCTTTTCAGGAATAAGGTAATAGAGATTTACATAACCAATTTCTTTCCCCTCATACTCCTTTACAGTCAGTTCAAGTTGACCGATTGGCAGCTCGTTGTCTACAACTAATACAAGGCCTTTAGGATTTTTTTCTGACTGTTGTTGTAACCATTTCAAATAATTATTTTCATCTCCAAATTCCTCATCTGTACCAAAGCTAACACTGAAAGAATCTCTACGAAAAGGAATAACATACTCCTTATGTTTACTTAAATCAATGGGTATGAATTTCAGTTTTCTCCCTCCTTATTTAAGGATGTACAAGCATTAAACTCGGTACAATAATTTGCATTCCTTCTTCCGATAACCTGCTCCTTTAGTTGAAGAAGGTATCTCCATTTTATGGTATCACAAATTTGATTTTCCCTTATTATTCAAAAGCAATAATCTAGAGATAATCATATTAACTAAAAAAGCGAAACCACAAATGTGATTTCGCTAGCTTTTTAACAATATCGCTTAATCCCAATGACCCGCTTTTTCTAATGTTTCTTTTCCTTTGAACGCAATGATGATTAACAAGACACTTAATAGAATCATAGCTGCAACAGCATATAACACGTATAGATAACTGCCCGTTGCATCAAATACAAACCCATAAGCAGGGAGTGCCGTAATGCCTGCGAATGCTAATCCTAATGCTGCCGTTCCATAAATCGCGCCATATTCTTTAATGCCGAAGATAGATGTAGTCAATAACGGTCCTAGCGTTCCAACAGAAGAGGAAACAAATCCAAATAATCCGATTGCCACTGAAAATACCAGTGGATTGTCTGGTAAGAAGATCAATAAGAAAACGGAAATCAATCCAACGAACATGGACAAAAAGGTCGTTTTCTTTGCACCCATTTTATCGGTCAAGAAACCGAATACCAAAGAACCAACTAATACACCAAACATGAACACACCCATGACATTTCCGGCAAACTGGACATCATATCCAATGCTTTGAGCGTAAGGGGCAATAAATTGAGCAAAACTTGCAACCGCGGTAATTAAGAATAAAAAGAATAATAGAGCATAAAAGGCCAATGACTTTTTCGCCACTGCGGCTGTGACACCTTTGTGTTCTACCGTATGTGCAGCATTCGAATCGTTACCTTCTGCCTTTTCGAAGCCATAAGGTAATAAACCTTTTTGTTGTGGTGACATACGAATGAACAGTAAAACGACTGGTATCACAATGATAATCGCCGCAACCCCTACGATGATGTAAGAAGCTCTCCAGCCTTGTGAGGCAATTAAGGTTCCTACATTCGGTTGAATGATAGCGCCAAACAAACCACTTGCTGCCATCATAATACCAAGGGCAAGTCCGTTTCGTTTTTTAAACCATTGGTTGATGAGAACGGGACCTGCCAATTGTGTCACAAGCACACTACCGACAGAGAGCGGAATCGCTAGTAGATACCAGCCCCATACCGAATTCATCATCCCAAATAACGCGAATGCGCCACCTTGTAACAGAATGGCTACAATCAAGATCATACGAATATCGTATTTACCCATTATTTTTCCGGCAAACGGCAAGAAAACCATCATCGCGATGGATGAAACACTCAAATACAGGGTAAGTTGTCCCATACCAACGCCTATGTCCTCAGACACAGGGGTTAAAAATAAACTAGCAGCATTATTGATCCCACCACGTGCAACACCCATCATAATGGCTAATCCCAACAATACCCACCAAGCAAAATGAATTTTCTTCTTTTTCTGTTGCATATTCAATCCCTCCTATTCCTAGAATATTTTTTCAATATCTCTTTTCTTTCGTAAAAAAATATATCAATATTCTATATTTTCATTTTACACCAAAAAAAGGAGAGTTTCATTTATGAACCCTCCCATTTTTATATACTCATATAATACATTTATGAATGCATTATTCTTTCTGCACTTTTTGCCAAAGCGATAAATCAGAAGAACGACTAGCACCTATCTCTACACCTGCATATATGTCAATCTCCCTAATAGCCTGATTAATCGTTTTGAACAGGCTATTTATGAGTAGCTAGGGAAAGGTACACAGCCAAAAAAACAAGGGAACTCGCCTTAAACAGGCGAGTTCACTTATGTCTTAGACGTAATAACGTATTGCTTAATAATCCCGTCTCCTATAATGATACTTACTCAGGATCCTGTCATCATAGCAGGACTGGCAGATGTTATACGGGTATTCAGACGGCAGCTGCTTGCCGCAAGACCGGCATTTCTTTTGATATTTCTTCACATCTGTCCGGAGCTTAGAATGGGCGCGTGCACTGATCTCTTCCCGTATTCGCTCCCAATAATAGGCCTCTGTCCTGCGGTCGAGACGATAGAGGAATAATAAATGCAGGCCAATCGATTTATAGGATAGCTCCAGCTCATCGAGTGTATCCCGCTTCACGATTGGTTCCGGCAAGTCACTATTGTTCATGACGGCCTTCATGTTAGCCATCCATTGCCTCACAAGGGCCGGCTCATTGCTTGAAAACGGCAGGTGGAGAAATCCGTATAAATCACTGGCAGAGAACCGCCTTTCAATTTCCGTATTGCGGATATGCTCATACAGCTCCCGTTCTTGGGTTAAGGGCGCCTTCTTCGTTCCATGCGGATTCTTGAATTCTCCCCATAAATAGAAGAAGTGCTCTAAGGAGGAATGGTAACGGGCGAAGCGGTCAAACACCTGCTGGGTAGGAGCGATCGTAAATGTGCTAATCGACTGATCATCTTCCTCAAGAAGCCTCGTCATCACGTCAATTTGTGAGGTGAAGGCGACGAGCCCCACATTATAGAGGCCTTTGCGCCCTGCCCTACCCGCGAGCTGCTTCACTTCCTGTGAGGTAAGCATCCTTCTTCTCGTCCCGTCAAATTTCTCATTTTCCAAAAAGACGACACGGCGAATCGGCAGGTTGAGCCCCATCCCAATGGCATCGGTTGAGACGATGACCTTCGATTCCTTATCGATGAATCGCTTCATTTGTTTCGCCCTTGTCTCAGGCGGCATGCTTCCATAAATAATGCTGACCTTATGTCCATCCCTTTCAAGACGGGAGGCCGTTTGGAGCACCTTCGCCCGCGAGAAGACAATCAAGGCATCCCCTTGCTTAACATTCGAGAAGCTGAAAGGCTTTTTCTCCACCTTCAGCGGAACTTGACGGCTGTATTCATGAAGCTCCACATCATTGCCCTCAAGCATATTCATGAGCATCTTCTTCGCGCTGTGGCTCCCGATAATATGAACTTCCTTTGCCCGTGCCTTTTGAATGGCCCGATACCAGGAGAAGCCGCGATCCTTATCAGCAATCATCTGCGCTTCATCAATGACCATGACGTCATACGCATCCTTCTCATGAAACATCTCCACTGTGCAGGAGAAATGGGTCGCATCATCAATATTCTTCTCTTCCTCACCAGTCTTAAGGGCACAGGAAATGCCCTCATTGCGCAAGGACTCATAAACCTCAAGCGCCAAGAGCCTCAAGGGAGCCAGATATATACCGGTTGGCGCAGCCTTCATCCGCTTTAATGCCTGATAGGTCTTGCCAGTATTCGTTTCGCCGATATGGAGGACATATCGCGTGTTTTGGTAAATGGATGTCCGGTATTCCCTGCCGAATATATCCTCAAGCTGACGGTTTTTTTCTTCCTCAAGCCTTTTTTGCTCAGCCAGCTCTTCTGCTCTTTTGCGCTCTCTCCTTTCAGCTTGTTCATGATAAAGCCTGTAATGGGCTTCATACTGAAAAGGTGTGACCGCAACCTCAAGCAGCTCGCTTACCTGCTCCTGTTCAAGCTCCTCCTGAAATTCCCATTCCAGCTCTTCAATCCTTGTTCCGATCAGCTGCCAGATAAGATGCCGGCTGATCTTATCGCCGCTCAGAAGCTCATACTGGCGTTTCAATTCATCGGAGAGATCATTTTGAATGCCCGGGATGATCTTCTCATAGGTCAGCCGCCCAATGAACGCCTCCAGCTCAAAATCCTCTAAGATCCATTCCCCAGGACTCCGCTCAATCTCCAAATAAAATAAATCCACCAAGGTTTTGGCCCCATGAAGCTTCGCTTTCGGAATGCCGTCCAGCTCAAAGGCGAGGTGCTTTGCCACATCTGCCCGCAAGGAAATGTATAATTTCATGCGTGCCTGCATTAAACTATCCAGCATGCTTTTTCTGAGGACATTGGCTTCAAAGTAAGCCTTTTGCTTTTTCACCTTCACATCTTCATATAATTTATCCCATAAATGCGGGGACTGTTTAAAATAATCAATGACCCAATCTTGCAAATCGAATGTTCGATAGCCTTCAAGCTCCTGTTCAATGAGCTTGTTGATTCCCTTTTTGGATAACCCATCAGCCGACAAACCGCGTTTTTCTAAGAAACGGAGCTTTTCATGACGGTTCATCCGCTGGACGGTCTTGCTCTTCCAAGCCAGTCTCCAAATTTGCTCAAAATGACTGCCCGTTCTCTTCAAATAATCCTGAAAAGAAGGCTTTTCATCCGTTTGCTCAAAATAAAGATATATATCATTCAGCACATCATTTTTTGCTTTCTCAACAGCAGCGATGTACCCTTTTTCCAAAATATCCACTATTAAAGTACTCCCATCAACATATTACTTCTTATCTATAGGTATCATTATATACAGAAGTCAGCGGAAAAATCGAAAATTGTTTTTGTTTACATAATATTATTATGAAAAATTATTATAATTTCAGTATTTCTTTATAACTTAAACCGACATTGTGGAGTTCTTTCTGGAATATAATGGGGTGCACTTGACTTCGTAAAACTGTGTCTAATATATGCTTAACATCTTTTTCAATATTAAATTTCTTTGAAATAACATGAGAGCGCCATTCTTCTAACTCCATTGCTTTATTAGCGGTATATCTTTGCTTCTCATTATATTTATCTTTTAAGGGAAAAATAATGTTTGTTAAAACCGGATCATTCATTATTTGTTGTTTGGAATAATTAAAGCATTGTTCTCGAATACTTATTTTTTCTGGTAAATAGTTCAAAACTTTATCGATTAACAAAATTATGTCATTTTTTAAGTTTTCCCGTTTCTTAAAAGAATAGATTCTTTTAGTATAATTAGTGAGTTTTTTTCCATTATATGCCCCTGCCCAACCAAAAAACATAGGTAGGACAACTACACCAGCCGGTCCAAAGACTGGTCCCATTATTAGTCCAGCAGTTTTCCCAGCAAAACCACCTATTCCTTTTACAACTACATTATTTACTACATTTAAACCCGCCATCCTTATATCTAAACCGTCAAATAAAATCTTATATCCGTTCACCAAACTGGCTAAAGCTATATTAATTAACGGAATATCAAAATTAGATAGTTCTTCGGCATGCTGTATAGTTTTATTAACAATCGCTTTTACAGTATGGATAGAGACCTCTGTTCCATATACTAAAGGATTGTTCTCAAATGTTTGTATTAATTCCTGATTAACTAGAACTGGAATATAAGGGTAATTCCTCAAATGCTCATATACATCACTTGGATTCTTTGTACATTTCACTTGGAATGGATATCCGTCAACTAGTAGATTATAGCCCGATTGATTTGATTTTTCCTGAAATATAACTTCATGTCCTTTTCCTTGCAATTCTAATGCAATCATTTGCTCTGAAGTATTGCCTTCCAAGCGCGTTATTTCATCATAATTATCAAAATCAATAGTTTCTGTATCCTGCTGGAAAGTAAAGAAGTTGCTCAAATTTTCCTTTTTAGAGAAATCAATCGTTTTAATCACAGCAGGATTAACCATTAAGTAATCATATATAATGTCTATAAATGAGATTCCTACTGAAGGTATTGTATTACTTGCATCTCGAAAAAGTTGATTTAAGACATTAGTTCCTCCATAAATATAATCAAAATATCGAAGGTTTACAGCTTCACTGTATTTCTGCTTGTCCCATAATTCTATGAAGGAGCTCCACCTATCTTCATTCATACAGAAACTCCTCCCATTCAGGATTTAAGCTTTGATCAGATGACATCATAATTTGCATTAAAATAACCGGTGCAATAGCTTTTTTCATTTTATCATTCTGCCACTTTAATAATCCTCCCCCTCCTGCAATTACAATGGGAATAAAAAATAAAGGGTTTGCTATTACTGCTACAGCAGAAGTCAAACTAACATATACAGCAAAAGGCAAAGTTATCCCAACTATCCCAAATATTCCGGCTACAACAGAAGTTAAAGTAGTATAAAAAGCAAATCCAGCAACTTGTACTATGCTTGCAAAAACAATTGCTGCACCATTGGTAGCTACTAATTGTTGAATAGTAGAACTAGTAATCTTATTTATACCTAACTTCTCTGCAATTGTTCTTTGTTGATCTTCTGGTAACCTGTTAAGAAAATCTTCTAGTGAATCCCCTATTTCCTTAAGTTGTACATCATTAATTTCCTTATCACCTATTGAATCAATTAGACTAAGCATTTGAAACTTCAAAAGCACTTCCAATTTGTTCAAATTATTATTCTTATTCGAAAACCTTTTGAATTTCTTGTTTGTTTTTGACGTGTAATTATACATTTCATTTATTATTCTGTCACATTGGTCAGATACGTCCCATTTAGTAGAATATCTTTTTGGTGGAATGCCATATACTTTACCTAATTCATTTAACAGATTAATCCTTAGTTTATTTGAAGGGTAATCATTATAATATCTAGACTTCCGATTAACCATTTCCATGATTTTTGATTTCCCTTTTTTACTAATTTTTTCTTTTGCAAAAGGGATTAACATTTTAATAATATTTGTGTCATGTAATAGTGCATAGTTGAATTGTAACGCATTCCTTTCCATTACCATTAGTGATTCTGCCATGATCATACTATTCATTCTTTACCACCTCTCTGCTCATGAACTTTTCCCATTATTTAGGTTGTTTTATCCTTTATAACCAACTGATAACCCTTTATACAGGAGGTATTTTTTATAATTTAAATATTGTAATAATGAAGAAATACATAATAAGTTAATTCAACATTTTTTTAAAAGTTGTAAATAATATTTAATTTTCTAACTTTTGCAATAAAAAAAGACCGTCCATGAGTATGAACGGTAGTTTAAAAACAGGTTCTTAGAATATATTAATATGCGCGATTTCCTCAACAACCTCCGGATTCACTAATGAAGACAAATCTCCCGGTTCCTCCTGCAAATAGGCTGATTTAATGACCCGTCTCATGACTTTCTGGTTCCTCGTCTTCGGCAGGTCTGAGAGGAAATAGATTTTCTTCGGCTTTAACGCTTTTCCGAGACCTTGCCCAATCATATGGACCAATTCCTCTTCAAGCTCCTTGCTCCCCTTGATATGCCCCGATAACACAGCAAAACAAAGGCAGGCTTCCCCTTTTATTGAATCTGGCACACCGATTGCGGCTGCTTCCACGACGTCTGGGTGCTTGACGAGGATGGACTCATATTCCGTCGGTCCTACGCGCTTGCCGGCAATATTCAGCGTGTCATCAGAACGACCCTTGATTTCCCAGAATTGCCCGTCAGTTTCTACCCAGTCACCGTGGACCCAATAGCCGTCATAGGTACTCCAGTAGGTATTTATGTAGCGCTCCGGCTCATTCCAGAACCCGTTCGTCATCCCGACCCACGGTCTTGTTAAACAAAGCTCGCCAACCTTATGCAGAACCGGTTCGCCATTTTCATCCAGGACTTTGACCTCCATCCCTGGCAAAGGCGTATTAAATGTTACCGGGGTGATGGGCTTCACGAGCACATTACCGAGGATTCCGCCAGAGATTTCGGTACCGCCGGAATAATTAATAATCGGGATTTTTCCTTTTCCCGCCTGGTTAAATAGCCATAGCCAAGGTTCAGGATTCCACGGCTCACCCGTCGAGGCGAACACCTTTAAGGAACGGAGATGATATCCTTCAAGCCAGCCTTCCCCCTTCGCCATTAAGGACCTGACCAAGGTTGGGGAGATGCCAAGCTGCGTGACATTCCACTTTTCAGCAAGCTTCCACAATCGGTCCGGCTCCGGATAGTCGGGCACACCATCATACATGACCATCGTCGCCCCGTTCATGAGGCTCGCGAACAGCTGAAATGGCCCCATCATCCAGCCCATATCCGTCACCCAAAGGAGCTTATCCCCCTCCACTAAATCCATGGCAATCCTGGCGTCGACAGCCGCCTTTATCGGAAACCCAGCATGCGTGTGCACGGTTCCTTTCGGCTTGCCCGTCGTCCCGGAGGTGTAGATAAGCATGAAGGGATCGTCACTATTCATGCGGACTGACTCTTTAAGGGAGCCCTTCGTCTCAAGCTCTGACCAATCCATGTACGGCGCCTCTAAATCCTTGCCGCCGACAACCACGATTGATTCCACATCCTGAAGGTCTGGCAGCGCGTTCTTGACGGTTTGCAGCATATCCACCCGCTTGCCGCGGCGGAGGAAGGATTCTGCGGTAATGATCATCTTCGCCCCTGCTGCATGAACCCGTGTCTTTAACGCTTCTTCTGCATAGCCGGAGAAAATCGGAGAGATGATGGCCCCAACCTTGGCTGAGGCAAGAATGGAGACAACGGCCTCTGGAATCATCGGCAAAAAGAGGGTAATGCGGTCACCCTTTTGAATGCCGGCTTGCTGCAAACCCGAGGCGACCCGGCTCACCCATTCATCGAGCTCCGCATAGCTGATTGTGCGTGAATCTCCTTGTTCACCCTCCCATTCAATGGCAGGGCGGTCCATATCCGCCCATTTCCCCAACGCCGTATCGATGAGATTGCATTCCCCTCCCACGTACCACTTAGGATGGGGAATCCCGTTCTCAAGGTTTAAAACCTTGTCATACGGTTTCTTCCAGACGAAGCCGAGCTCCTGTTCAACCGCCTTCCAAAACCATTCCGGCTCGTCAATCGACTTTTGGTAAAAGGCGTCATATTCAGGAATACCTAATTCCTTCATCCACTGCACGAGCCTTATCGAATTCACTGTCTTATCATCAGGTACCCATTTGGACAATTGCATGCCAAGTCCCTCCTGTTATACCGGATAAACCGGATGCTTTCTCTCCGTGAATACCTGATGCTTGCTTTCATAGAGTCGGAATCTTGTCGAAAGCTCACTGCGGAGGTTTTGCGGTTCCACAATCCCGTCAATAATCATCTCAGAAGCTAAACGGTAGAGATCAATATCTTCTTTATATTCCTCCCGTTTTTGCATGACGAAGGCTTGACGCTCCTCCTCGGGCAATGCCGCAATCTTATTGGCATATACCGCATTAACGGCAGCTTCTGGCCCCATAACCGCAATCGAGGCATTCGGCAATGCGAGACAGCAATCCGGCTCAAAGGCAGGACCAGCCATTGCGTAAAGACCCGCGCCATATGCCTTGCGGACAATAACAGAAATCTTCGGAACGGTCGCCTCACTCATCGCGGCAATCATCTTCGCCCCGTGGCGGATGATTCCTGCCTGCTCCACCTTCGTCCCAATCATGAAGCCTGGGATATCGGCGAGGAAAAGAAGCGGGATATGATAGGCATCACATAAATGGATGAATTTCGCCGCTTTATCCGCAGAATCATGGAAAAGCACACCGCCTTTCATGCGAGGCTGATTGGCAATGATACCGACCGGCTTTCCTTGCAGGCGAGCGAGCCCTGTGATCAGTTCAGGCGCAAACAGTTTTTTGATCTCACAAAAAGAATCCTCATCAATGATTCCTTTAATCAGATCATACATATCAAATGGGGCGTTCTGGTTTTTCGGAAGCAGCTCCTCAAGCGGTTTCGCTAATTGGGCTGCGGCTCTAGGACTTTCCGCTTTTGGCTTTTCTGTGTAATTGGCAGGGAAATAGGATAAATAGCGGCGGGCAAACGCGATGGCCTCCTCTTCGCTTTTCGCCAGCACATCCCCGCATCCGGACACAGAGCAATGCATTCTCGCACCGCCCATTTCCTCTAAAGAAACCTTCTCACCAATGACCATCTCTGACATACGCGGTGAGCCAAGGTACATGGAGGCATTGCCCTCAACCATGACGACGATGTCACAAAAGGCTGGTATATAGGCGCCCCCGGCAGCGGATGGACCAAATAAGAGACAGATTTGCGGCACTTTGCCGGACATTTTCACCTGGTTATAGAAAATGCGCCCCGCCCCGCGCCTGCCAGGAAACATCTCCACCTGGTCCGTGATACGCGCACCTGCCGAATCAACCAAGTACAGCAACGGGATTTGAAGCTTATCAGCAGTCTCCTGGATACGGATGATTTTCTCCACGGTCCTTGCACCCCATGAGCCGGCCTTAATGGTCGAGTCATTCGCCATGACCGCAACCGGCTGACCATTAATGGAACCAAGACCTGTCACTACACCATCAGCCGGCAAATCCTCCGCTTCGCAATTGGCGAAAAGAGCATCCTCTGATTCTAGTCCCTCATCAAGCAGAAGATTCAGCCTGTCGCGTACGAACAGCTTCCCTGCTTCCTTGTTTTTTTGGTGGTATTTCTCATTCCCGCCTTCCTTGATGCGGGCGATCCGCTCGTTCAAATCTGCTTGAATAGTATCCATGATTCATATCCTTCCTTTCGAGAGCTAGATTCCTCTATAAACAGGCTTCCTCTTTTCCTGGAATGCGCGCAAGCCCTCCAGACGGTCCTCTGTCGGAATGGTCAGCTGATAGCATTGATTCTCTATTTCTATTCCATGGGCAAGATTGGTATCAAGCCCGCTGGTAATCGCCTTCTTCGCTGCCTTAACAGCTATCGGCCCATTTGCAGCGATTTGGCCGGCCCATTCCAAGCCTGCCTTCATCGATTCTCCATTTGGCACGACCTCATTCACAAGGCCGATTTCTTTCGCTTCTTCCGCTGAAATGCGTTTACCTGTGAATATCAATTCCTTCGCCTTGGCGACTCCGACAATTCGCGGGAGGCGCTGCGTTCCGCCGGCACCGGGAATGATGCCAAGCGTCGTCTCTGTCAGGCCAAGCTTGGCTTCACTTACGGCAATTCGCAGATCGCACGCGAGCGCCAATTCAAGCCCGCCGCCAAAGGCAGACCCGTTCAGGCAGGCAATGGTCGGCTGTTGCAGCTCATCAATCAGATTGATCGTATCCTTAATCAAGGAGACCGCCTTTGGCACCTGTTCAGCCGGCAGCTCCCTTCTCTCCTTCAAGTCGGCTCCAGCCGAGAACACTCGATCCCCGCTGCCAGTAAAGATGATGCAGCGGATTTCTTCGTTATTCTTTATTTCCTGAAGGGTGGATTGCAATTCTTTTAGCAGGCTCATAGATAAGGCATTAGCCTGATTCGGCCTGTTGAGCCTGATGATGCGAACTCCTGTATCCTCACTCCATTGTTCAAGCACACTCATCTCTCCCTTCATCCTCTTCTCATCCTGTCAGTCAATGCGGGCGAGCACATCTCCCTCATTCACGAAATCCCCTTCGTTGACTAGCACCTCAGCAATCCGTCCATCCGCATCAGCCGCTATGGGAATCTCCATCTTCATCGACTCTAAAATGACAATATCATCCCCGCTTGTCACGTTATCCCCAACACCTACTTGAATCTTCCAAACGCTCCCTGCCATGCTTGCCTTAATCTCTTGTGCCATCTTTCTTCCTCCTATCCTTTTCGTTGTTTTTTCAGATGTGTGTCAATAAAGCTTGTATTCATGTCCCCGTTCTTGAAGGCCTCATGATTGATGATGTCTTGAAGAAGAGGAATATTGGTTTTAATCCCTTCTATTTTGTACGCCCGAAGCGCATCGGCAAGACCCATAATCGCATCATACCGGTCAGCCCCAGTGACAATGAGCTTCGCTAGCATCGGATCGTAAAAAGGACTGACCAAGCTCTGGCCATCTATCCCCATCTCATGGCGGATTCGCGGACCTTCCGAGAAGGAAAGCCTCGTAATCTGCCCTGGTGACGGATAAAAGGTCACAGGGTCCTCCGCATAGATTCTTACCTCAATCGAATGGCCGATAATGGTGACATCCTTCTGTCTGATGGAGAGCTCCTCCCCATAAGCGATGCGGATTTGTTCGGTCACGATATCAATGCCAGTGACCTCCTCGGTAACCGGATGCTCAACCTGAAGCCTCGTATTCATCTCAAGAAAGTAATAATTCTTCTCGGAATCCACGAGGAATTCTAATGTGCCGGCATTTTCATAGCCTAATTTTTTCACGGCACGGATCGCCGACTCGCCCATGTTGCGCCTCAGTTCCCCGTCCACAAATGGAGACGGCGCCTCCTCCACGACCTTTTGGTTGCGGCGCTGGATTGAGCATTCCCTCTCTCCTAAGTAAACGGCGTTGCCATGACGGTCAGCGAGCACCTGGATCTCGATATGACGGGCATTCTCGACTAATTTCTCGACGAACATTTCCCCGTTGCCGAAGAAGGATTCCGCCCGCTTTTGGTTGCCGGAGAAGGCCTTCTCAAGCTCGGCTGCATCATTGACTCTCTGCATGCCTATCCCGCCTCCGCCAGCGGATGCCTTCAGCATGACCGGATAACCGATTTGCTCTGCCGCACTAAGCGCATCCTCGACACTCACGGCTGCATCTGACAGGCCTGGGACGACCGGTACCCCAGCCTCCTCCATGATTTTGCGTGCCTTCGTCTTAATGCCCATCGCCTCAATGACTGAGGCAGAGGGTCCGATGAAGACAATTCCTTCCTCCTTGCACAAGCGGGCGAATGGCCCGCTCTCACTAAGGAACCCATAGCCTGGATGGATGGCCTCAGCTCCCTCTTCCTTGGCGATTTCTATGATTTTTGCCGCATTGAGGTAGCTCTCATTGACCCTTGGTCCGCCAAGAAGGCGGGCATGGTCGGCTTCCTTCACAAACGGTGCTTGCTGGTCCGCTTCTGAATAGACAGCGACCGATTCAATATTCAGCCTCCTGCAGGCACGGATGATGCGGGAGGCGATTTCACCTCGGTTAGCGATCAATATTTTCTTGAACATAATCTCCCCAGCTCCCTCCTATTGCGTCAATATTTCTGCTGATTTTTCACGAAGCTTGTATTTTTGGATTTTCCCAGAGGCTGTCATCGGGTACTCATCCGTAAATTCGATATAGCGAGGAATCTTAAAACGTGAAATCTTCCCTTCACAGTAGGCTCGCACATCCTCAGCTGTAAGGTCATGTCCATCCTTCGGGATGATCCACGCCATCAGCTCCTCCCCATATTTCTCATCCGGCACGCCAATGACCTGAACGTCCATGATTTGCGGATGCTGGTAGAGAAATTCCTCAATTTCGCGCGGGTAAATATTCTCCCCGCCGCGGATGATCATGTCCTTTAGCCTGCCTGTAATCGAGCAATAGCCGTTCTCATCCATGACAGCGAGGTCCCCCGTATGAAGCCAGCCGTCTGGCGTGATGGCTGCTGCGGTCGCGTGAGGGTCATTATAGTAGCCCTTCATCACATGATACCCTCGTGTGATGAGCTCCCCATGCTCGAGTCTTGGGACCTCCCTTTCCGTTCCCGGCTCGACGATTTTCACTTCAATATTTGGCATGGGCCGCCCGATGGAGGTTACGCGCAAATCAAGCGGGTCATCTGTCCTTGTCTGAGTGATGCCCGGTGAGGATTCCGTCTGCCCGAACACAATCGTCAGCTCTCTTGCCCCCATCCGCTCAACAACGCCCTTCATGACCTCAATCGGACAGGTCGAGCCTGCCATGATGCCCGTTCTAAGGGTCGATAGATTATAGCGGTCGAAATCCTCCAGGTTCATCTCGGCGATAAACATCGTCGGCACCCCGTGCAGGACCGTGCATTTCTCATCCTGGACAGTCTGGAGCACCCTGCGCGGATTGAATTCAAGAAGCGGCACCATCGCTGCGCCTGCCGATACGGCCGTCAGGGTGCCGAGCACGCAGCCAAAGCAATGAAAGAACGGGACAGGGATACACATTCGGTCCCTTTGCGTCAGCTTCATGCCCTCGGAGATATTGATGGCATTATTGACGATATTATAGTGCGAAAGCATGACCCCTTTCGGGAAACCAGTCGTTCCTGAGGTGTATTGCATATTGATCACGTCATCATGATGAAGGGATTTCTTGCGCTTACCTAGCTTGGCATCTGAGATTTGGCCAGCCATCTGCATGACATCCGCCCATGTGTATGTGCCTGGATACCGCGTTTCCCCGAGTACAATCACATTGCGCAAATGCGGGAATCTTTCAGATTTCAGCTCGCCTGGTTTGCTGTCTTTTAGCTCTGGAACGATTTCATACAAGGTCTCTATATACGAGTTGTCCTTAAAGCTCTCCTGCAGAATGAAGGTGCTGCTATCTGACTGGCGCAGCAGGTATTCAAGCTCACGTGCCCGATAGCTCGTGTTGACCGTCACGAGCACAGCTCCCATTTTTCCTGTGGCGAATTGGGCCGTCAGCCATTCAGGCTGATTGGTCGTCCAAACGGCCAGATGGTCGCCCTTTTCGATGCCGAGTGCCATAAACGCCTTTGCTGCTTCATTCGTCAGCTCATCAAACTCCTGATAAGTCAGGCGGATTCCAAGCTCGGGGTAAACGACGGCCTCCCTGCTGCCAAATTTCATCGTTACCTCTTCCAATAACCCTCCAACTGTTAACTCGACCAAATCTGCCATCACATCAATCCTCCTAATCTTTTATCCATACAGACTAGCAACCTAGCTGGCGGGATATGACAAGGCGCTGGATCTCTGATGTTCCCTCCCCGATTTCCATTAGCTTGATATCTCTCAAATAACGCTCTACCTCATATTCGCGCATATACCCGTTCCCGCCATGAATTTGGATGGCCTGATTACAGGTGCGAAAGCCCATTTCTGAAGCAAATAGCTTCGCATAGGCCGACTCCTTCGTAAATGGCTTTCCTTGATCCTTCAGCCAGGCAGCCTTCATCACCATATTCCGTGCCAGCTCAATCTCCATCGCCATATCTGCCAGCTTGAACTGGATGGCCTGGAACTTGGAGATGGACTGACCGAACTGGACCCTTTCCTTACTGTAAGCAAGCGCCCGGTCAAAGGCAGCCTGCGCGATGCCCACTGACAAAGCGGCAATTGAGATTCTGCCGCCGTCCAATGTGTAGAGGAATTGCTTGAACCCGCCGTCTGGGTCACCGAGCACATTCTCCTTCGGCACTCGAACATTTTCTAAGATGATTTCGCATGTGTTAGAGGCGCGCACCCCCATTTTTTCGTAATCGCTGCGAATGCTGACACCCTCTGCATCAGCCGGGACGATAAAGGCAGAGATGACCTTCTTGCCATTTTTCTCTTTTCCGGAGACAGCCGCTGTCACAGTGATGAAATCCGCAAAGGCGGCATTCGTGATCCAGCATTTCTCCCCGTTAATGATGTATTCGTCCCCTTCAAGCTTAGCTGTCGTCCGCGTGCCGCCGGCATCAGATCCGGCATTTGGCTCTGTTAAACCGAATGAGGCCAGTCCCTTCCCGCTCGCAAGCGGCGTCAAATACTTTTCCTTCTGTTCCTTCGTCCCGAAATAATAAATCGGGCTTGCCCCAAGTGAAACGGCCGCCGCATAGCTAAGTCCGCTTCCGCCGCAAGCACGGCCAATCTCCTCAACAGCCAGCGCATAGGAAATCGTATCCCCGCCTGAGCCGCCATATTCCTCCGGAAACGGAATGCCGAGCAGTCCAAGCTCTCCCATCTTCTTGAAAATATCCTCTGGGAAGCGTGATTCACGGTCGAGCTCAATTGCCAGCGGCTTCAATTCAGCCTGGGCGAAATCGCGCGCCAGTTCCTTGACCATTCGTTGTTCTGCCGATAATTCAAAATCCATATCCTAACCTCCATCATTTAAGACCGACTGGTTGGTCTGCCTTTTGTGTTTGTAAGCGCTTTACTTTTGTCCAAAAAATAAAAGGAATACGTTTCCTTCGCTTCTTCCGTCAATAGGGCATGCATAATGAAATCCGTGAATATATCCGCAATCTCCTCAATCGAGCGTTCCCCGTTTCGCTGATACCATTTGGATGTCCAATTGACGATGCCTAAAATGGCCATACCACTAATATCAAACGGGATTTCCCTTCTAAATTCGCCGCTCGCCTGACCGCTCGCAATGACCTCATTGATGAGCAGGCGATACTCATCGCGCTTCACCTTGATGAGCTGGTCGAGCTCTGGCTTCAAATACTTGCTCTCTTGATAAAATACGGATATATGGGGCTGATACAAATCAAATACTCTTGCAAATGAATGAATGATCTGAGCTAATTTCGCTGCTGGGGTCTGACAAGTACGATTGGCTTCTTTCGCTTTTGCCAATACATAGGAGATAAACGTGTCATGGATGGAAAATAGAAGATCGTCCTTAGAACGATAATGATGATAAAAACCGCCCTTTGAAGTACCGCTCGCCTCCACTATGTCATTGACGGTGACACCATGAAAGCCATGCTTTTCAAAAAGCATGAGAGATGTGGCAAGAATCCGTTCTTTAAGCTGCGAGACCACCACCTCCATATGGTAAATGTTTACAAGTTCGATTCTAACGCACGTTTTTCCTTTCTGTCAAATACAATCTAATAAAGGCTTTTACTCTCCTTAAATGGACTACTTCCTGATCATTCTCATCCCCTTTTCCTGCTTATTAAGATTAAGTAAAAAGACTCTTTCTTTACTTTGGCATTCACGCATAAAATATTCATAAGGGATTTTCGAACACATCGAGCTAATAATTTATAAATATACTATTAGAGGGGCATTCCATACTGCCTCACTTGGAAAAGGAGGTCTTCATGAATACTGGTTTAGCTGCCGTTTTCATTGTCCTATCAACCCTGTGGATTGTCTCCCACTATGTCAATAAAATCCCATTAGACCATTATGCTTCAAATCCCATCAAATTATATTTAATACGAGCAGGCATAGGAATCGTTCCTGCCTTCCTTTTATCTGGGCTTCTTTATTATTTATTGACCATATGGATTCATTGATCAGAGAGTGTTAGCTAAGCTGCACTCTCTTTTTTTATTGGCTCGTGAATGCCATTTTGACTCCCCAGACAAGATTTAGGTCCAGAACATTCCCGGATTTTGGAAGGTCACCATCCTTAACCTGTTGCCCATATTCTAGATAGGAATATATCGTTTTTTCAGAATAGTTAATTTGTAGTATACTAGATTTGAAAGGGCATACATCTAGGAGGGATTGGATATGAATATGAAGCTATTAGAAAACAAAGTGGCCATTATAACTGGAAGTGGAGCGGGAATTGGAAAAGAAATAGCCACTGCCTATGCACAAGAGGGAGCGAAAGTGGTCATTGCCGATTTTAACGAGGAAGTTATGAATGCGACCGTGAAAGAACTGACTGGTGCCGGGCTTACGGCGATGGGCGTCAAAGTCAATGTTTCAAATGAAGAGGATGTACAGCACATGGTCAAAGAATCTATCGCGAAATTCGGACGTGTAGATATCTTAGTAAATAACGCTGGTGTCGGTGATAATATGCAGGCGGCCGCTAATGTGCAGGATGATGTCTGGAATCGTGTCATGGACATCAATGTAACCGGTGTCATGCGATGCATGCGCTCTATTCTCCCGCATTTCGAAGAAAACGGCGGCGGCACTATCGTAAATATGGCCTCTCTTGCTGGTGTCATGGGCGGCCGCGGCGGCTTGACCTATACGGCAGCTAAGCATGCTGTTGTCGGGATGACCAAAAACGTTGCATCTCACTACGGCCCGCTCAATATCCGTGCCAATGCGATTGCCCCGGGCCATGTCGTGACAGGATTCAATGCCAAAATGACCAATATCGATCCATTTGGCATGAAGCAGGCAACCCGCGGAACAAGCATGATGACAAAGGCTGGAACACCCGCCGATGTCGCTCATATCGCCCTCTTCCTAGCTTCTGATCAATCCCATTTAATTAACGGGGTTACGATTACGGCAGATGGCGGCTGGAGTGCTTACTAAGATAGCAGGTTTGTTCCAACTAATGATAAAGTCCGCCATTTTGAGGGGCTTTTCTGAACAATGATATATAAACAAACAAGGCAGCGAACCCACATCAATTGTCGGTTTTCCTGCCTTGCTTCTATTTAATCCAAGTAACCATCCCTACTTTACGCGCTCAACCTTACAAGATGCAGAGGTGCCACGGCCTTCCGTTACTTTTACTAGTTTAGGAAAACTAACTTGGCTGGCCTTTTTGCTCAGGAGAGTTATTCTTTTCTCGCCTTCGGCTTTAACGAAGCATTTCGCATGATTGGATAAGTAACTAGCAATGCTATGATACCAGATAAACCAATTAAAGAAATGAGCTTCATTTTTAAAGCAGCTAAATCCAGTTCCATAAACCAGTCCATGCTAGTAGTCAAATAACCACCATAATACAGAAACATCGTCACCAATGACAGCAGCATAAGAGCGAACAAGCTTTTGCGCGTTCCCAATCTAAACTTGATACTGTACAGCAAGAAAGAAATACCCAAAAGAAACAGAACAAACATGAGATCAATCCATAGATACGTCAAGAAATGATAGTCATTTACTAAGAATAATCCAAGTTGAAAGATATTTGAATCAATATCCCATTGCTGGAATACAGCTTTTAACAAACCATGCAATCCATTTACAAATAAAATACTTAAAACAACACTTACTAAACCAACACTATAGAACACTTTGAGGAATTGTGTCCTTGTGCTGCCCAACCCGATTGCTATGGGGTACAGCGACTTAAAACCGGCAATCGCGAAAATTGGAGCAAAGAAATAAGCTGGACCTGTTATCGATACGACTGTTTCATCCCCAAGTCCAAATAAATACCCAATAAGGAGCCAAACTAATGTTATGGGAATCGTAATATATAGAAATAAAAGCTTTCCGAAAAACCATAGGGAATCCTCAGACACTAATCGCACCGTCCCGTATAAAGAATTCATCCCTATACTGCCTCCTCTGTTTTATTTAGCAAATAATCTTGAAGCTTTGCTTTTTCAATCGAGAGTCCGTGTGAGGAGGCTAATTCTCTCCACTCATCATTATATGGAACATCCATCATCACTTTCATATTTGAACCTAGTCTGGATACTTCTAATGGTTTTTGTCCCTTTAAGATTCTCTCTACCTTGACTTTTTCGCCTGCCAACCAGACTCCATGTTCTCTTATGTCATCAATCGATTCCTGCATGAGGACTTTTTTATCATGTATGACAATAAGTGATTCGCATAAAGTCTGTATTTCTTCGATATGATGAGTCGATAAAAGGATTAATCGCGGATGCATTTCATGGCTTTCCCGCAAAGACTGATTCATTTTCTTCCGCATGCTTGCATCCAATCCATTACTCGGTTCATCGAGAATGGTAATTTCCGCATGACTAGAAAGGCCAATGATAAACTGCAGAGCGGACTTCATTCCCTTTGACAGCTTAGAAATTCTCTTCCTTTCATTCAGTTGAAAGGTCTTTAATAGTCGTTGAGCTAAATCCTCATCCCAATTGGCATAATAATAACTGGCAATCCTTAACGCATCTCTCACATTCCAAATAGAACTAAATGGATGATCCTCTTGCATATAACATACATGTTGGACAGCCTCTGGATGGTTATATGGAGCCATACCCAGAATTTCAACTATTCCTTTGTCCGGCCTTTCATGTCCTGCAAGAAGTTTCATTAGTGTTGTTTTCCCCGCTCCATTGCGACCCCAAATGGCGATGATTTCAGGTTCCTTTTCACTGAAAGAAATATCCTTAAGTGCTAATGCGTTCCCATAACCATAGGTAACGTTCTCCACTCGAATCATTTCTCACCCTCCTCTTTGATTAATTCGATGACTTGATCAACACTCATCCCCAACCGATTTCCTTCTTCTAGCAATGGCCAAATATATTCCTTCTTGTACTGCTTTTTCCTCTCATTTAATAATTTTTCTTTGGCACCTTCCACAACAAACATGCCAATTCCACGCTTTTTGTATATGATTTCTTCATCAGCTAACGTTTGCAGTCCTTTCCTTACTGTCGCTCGATTGATGTTATAAAAGCTGGAAAGTTCATTTTCTGATGGGACTCTTTCCCCTTCCATTACGATTCCTTCGATAATGTTATTACGTATAATTTGGGCAATTTGCTGAAATATGGGCAGCGACTCATCTAATACTGGCTTCAATAGGAATACTCCTTCCTTATCTCTGTTCAATCCATGCGGAGTATTTGTTCGGTTGATTACCCCTGTAACCAACTATACAATGCCTATATCTAATTTGTAAATATTTTCCGTTCGACAAATTCCCTTGCAAAATTCATCCAAACAACATGTGCCAACTGCATAGAAAAAAACACTGATATCCGTCATTAATCGAACAGAATCAGTGTTTCTTTTATTATTTGGCGAGGAAAGCAGAAACAGATTAGTCTTTATGTTTCACTCGCAAATTCATGGATAAAAAGCTGATCAACAGTGGTACCTAATACCATGGCAATGTTAAAGGCTAATTGCAAAGTGGGATCGTACTTATCATTCTCAATCGCATTGATGGTTTGTCTGGAAACATGGCAACGTTTGGCCAGCTCGTCTTGTGATAGCTTGGCTGATTTTCTTAACTCTCTAATATGATTTTTCATTTCAAAAACTTTTGACATTTCCGAAATAAAACGAGGCTTCCCATCAGGATAGAAACCTGATAGAAAGCCCCCATTTTCCATTCACATCGCTGGATCGGTATTTTTCACTCCCGCTCTGACAAGTGCCTTCGTCTTCAGCATCGCAATCGATAAAATCATCATGATCACCCCGGTAAAGATAAGGATCCACTTAATATCAATAACGTCTGCTAACGGACCGAAAAGAACCATGCCCATCGGCATCATCGAGGAAGATATCATGCTGAATAAGCCAAACACACGGCCTATGTAAGCTGGGTCGATAGTTTCCTGCAGCATCGTCATCGTTGGCGTGTTAAAGATTGGCATCGCGATGCCGCAAATGGCCATGACGACCACATAAATCATGAAATTAGGCACAAGGCCAAATAACATTGTACACAAGCCGAACACTGCCGCACCAAGCACCATCGTATGGACGCGGTTATGGAATCCCTGCCATGCTGCAATAATGGCTCCTCCAATCATCATCCCAACGGAAAAGGTCAGCTCAATCGCTGTCAGCCGCCAAACATCTCCGCCGAACACACGTGTTACCTGGAGCGGAGTCAAAAACGATGCGGGCGCCATCAAGAAAAATAGAATCGAGAAATAAATAAAGAACCACTTAAGATAGCCCGAGGACTTCACATAGCGCAGACCCGCCGTGAAATCAGCCAAATAGCCCATGCTAGCCGTTTCATTTCTCACATGCTTCAGCTTTAAAAAGAACATGATTACAATCGCAATCAACGCTGTCACGACATCAACAAAAAGAATCATTTCTAAAGTCGTAATCGACAGCAACGCCGCACTTATTAAAGGTGCTCCGAAGAAAATCATCGATTGAATCGTCCCATTAATCCCATTCACCCTCATTAGTTTCTCTTCTGGAACGATTTGCGGCAATACCGCCCCGACCGCCGGTGTCTGGATACCCGCTCCAATTGCGCGGATCGTCACGACAATAAACAGCAGCCAAATGTGTTGAATCCCGCTCAAAAACAAAATCGCCAAAATCAAAGTGGCAATCGAAATTCCTCCATCTGCGCTGATAATCAGCTTTTTCCGATTATATCGGTCCGCCCACACCCCTGCAAAAGGCGACAGGAAGAATGTAGGCAAAAAGCCGCAAATGATATAAAACGTCATGATTAAGCCCGATTGCGTCGTTAGCGTCAGATGCCACATAATCGCGTATTGCACGATTGACGAACCAAACATGGACACACCTTGGCTCGACAAGAATAATACAGCCTGCCTTTTCCAATTTTGCATTCGTTTCCACCATTCCTTATCTATTTGGTTAAGCATATCATCTGCCAAAATGATTATGCAGGATATCTATCCGAAAAACCAATTTTATATCTTATTCCATTTAATTAGTCCTATATTCAAGAACGATCGAAAAGTATTTGACAAAAAAGCAAGTCAAATGAAATAAGCTTGGGATATCCCAAGCTCATTGTTCAGGTTCTAGATGATTACTCACCCACCATACCGTCATTATCATTATCACGCATATAAGGGTATAACCAATGGTCTCTCGTAATCGGCATGCTGAATCCTGCATCCTTTGCTTCCTTAATCGTCACCTGTCCATTCCCATTTGTATCAACACTGGAAAGGTCTCCGCTTGTGCTTGAACTAGTTGATGCAGAAGGTTTACTGTCCGTTGATTCAGAGGGCTTGCTCTCTGTTAAACCAAGAGATTCGTTCACTTCATCCGGGTTCACATTGTCAAAGGTATCAACAACCTTGTTTCCCCTTACCGTATACGTATACTGATAGCTTGAAGGAATCTGCGTTTTCGTATTTGGATATTTGATAATCGCTTCAAAATCAGTGGCTCCGCCTGCCTTGCGGATCACGTCTTCCATATAGGCCTGGTCACCATGTCGGTTGAGCGTACTATCCTGCGGGGTAATATTATACGCATTGGATACCCCTCCGAGGGAATCAGCAATGATATGTCCTTCATCTAAGTCGCTTCGTTCGACACCAGGAACCTTGGCCTCATCAGAATAGTATCTGCCAGACGATGTGACAGGTTCACTGCTGTCATCTTGCAGAATGATTTCGTCAGCAACGACACGCACTAGTTGCCCGTGTTCATTCGTAAATGCCCAGTATTCACGGTCCCCAAACCCAATGTCAACAACGACGTTAGGCTGACGATATCCGGATAAATTGCCGCCGTCCACTTCAATACGTTTGTACCCTGCGAACAGGTCATCATTTTGTTGCGCTGGTGTTTCCTCTTTTTGCGGCTCTTCAGTTGGTTCTTCTTTTGGTTCTTCAGTAACGGTCGTTTCAGTTTCTTCCTTTTGACTCGTTTCATTTGTGTCAACGGTCGTTTCTTCTTGTGGCTGTGTTTCTACATCTTTTGTGGATGCAGTGTCTGTATCTGTACAACCCACTATAAGAACGGTTGATAAAAGTAAAGCTATAAAGGTATAAATCTTTTTCATGTTCAAATTCTCCCGTAATAGTTTCTATTTCAATATAAAATTAAAAATGTAAATAATCCAAATGCTAAATGAGAAACCCATTCATATGTTTTTACTATTAATACTCTACAAAACGAAACTACTTCATGCAGAGGTTCATATTTCTGTCCCATTATCATGTTAGGAAAAGTCAACTGCCTTACCTGCAAGCATATGTCCAATACCGCCAAAGGCCATTTCAGTTATTGATTCTGGCTCTGATATTCTCTTAAAATAGCTTAAACCACTTCCAAGTAATCAGGACCAGGTCATTTACTATACCCCCTTCACTTATCTTTTTCAATAAACAAAATAAAAACCACTCTTGCATTCTACGTTTACATGAAAACGCATATGATGATTGTCTAACCTTTTATTTCGTTCAATAATTCACATAGTATTATTCGTGAAATGGTTAATTTGACTCCTACCATCTATTTTAACAAATGTTGCAGCTACACTTGAAGTCATACCATCATTTTTCTTCAGCGAAAAATAAATCTTGATAAATTTCCTTTCACCTAGTAAACTATTCAAAGTGTGCTTCTTTTACAAACGAATAATAATAACCTGTATAACCTCAGAATATGGCGTGAGGGTCTCTACCAGGAACCATAAAGTCCTGACTACAGAAAATGAACAATTTCATTTTTTGCAGTCAGGACTTTTTTATTTTCATACTGAAAGGATGTTTTAAAACCAATGAATTTAAAAGTAATAATTCTAGCGATATCAGCGGTTGCGGTTGGATTGGTCGAACTGATTATCGGCGGGGTTCTGCCAAATATCGCGGATGATTTAAATGTTTCCTTGAGCTCGGCCGGACAGCTTATCACGGTCTTTGCCCTTATTTATGCGATCGCCGGACCCGTGTTATTGGTCATGACAAACAAATACGACCGTAAAAAGGTGTACCTTATTTCCATGGCGATCTTCTTCCTTGGCAATATTATGACCTACTTCAGCCCGAACTACACCATCATGATGATTGCCCGTGTATTAACGGCGATGAGCACGGCATTGATTATGGTCCTATCCTTAGTCATCGCTGCCAGAGTCGTTTCTCCGGCACACCGGGCAAAGGCCATCGGTCTTGTCGTAATGGGGATCAGCTCATCACTTGTAATGGGTGTTCCGCTCGGAATCTTGATCTCGGAGCAATTCGGATGGCGTATCCTTTTCCTTGGAATTGCCATTCTTTCGATTGTTTCGTTTATGCTCGTCTCGATTTTCCTGGAATCCATTCCTGGGGAAAAAGCGATGCCTCTGTCACAGCAATTAAAAGCGGTAGCAAGTCCGAAAATCGGCAGTGCCCATCTGGCGACCATGTTTGTGCTCGCAGGACATTACACGATTTATGCCTACTTCACGCCGTTCCTTGAGTCGGTGATGAATCTGGATGCCAAATGGATCAGTATCTTCTACTTCTTATTCGGGATCGCGGCAGTAAGCGGCGGCGCATTGGGAGGCACGCTCTCTGACACGATTGGTTCGAAAAAAAGTATCATTATCCTCATCGCGTCATTTGCGGTCGTGCTGTTCCTATTGCCATTCACAACCTTCTCCATGGTTGTCTTCATCCCTGTGATGCTGATTTGGGGAGCGCTCAGCTGGAGTCTATCACCGCCGCAGCAAAGCTATTTAATCGAAACAGACCCAGCCACCGCTGATATTCAGCAAAGCTTCAACAACTCAGCCCTGCAAATTGGGATTTCCCTCGGATCCGGGTTTGGCGGTATCGTATTAAACCAGACGGGCTCTGTGACACACACAGCTTGGTATGGAGGCGCGGTTGTTCTTGTTGCGCTCGCTTGTGCGGTGTTCTCAATCACACGTAAGACGAAAGTGAGACAAGAGAATGTGAAGGCTTCTGAGTTAAAAGAATCGAATGCTTGATAATATTCAAATTGAAGGGTTCCATGAGTCTTGATGACTTATGGAGCCCTTTTTTCATGAAGACTCATCTTGATTCATTCAATAGAGCCTCTTATTAAGGGGTATTCCTTATTATTCACCTGTTTCTGTATGGCAGAATTGAGTTAACAGAAGCAATCACAAACACAGCTTTACCCGAAAACAAATTAAAAAGCCTCCCACAAGTTCAACACCGAACTCATGAGAAGCCATTTATCCTATCCTATAGCATTTTTTCAACCACAGCTTTTGCGGTTTGCTCTTTATTATAAATTGATTCCTTGTTTGTTCCTTTAAAATAAGCAAAATAAAGGAGATCTAAGAGATATAGCTGTGAAATTTTCGCCGTCAGGCTCCCGCCTTGGAGGGGGCCTTCATTCGCGCCGCATAATAAGGTGATATCTGAATAATAGGTAAGATTCGATTTAGCAAATCTTGTGATGGAGATAATGGTAGCTCCCTTTTCTTTGGCCGTCTTCGCAATTTCAATCGTATCCTTTGTGGACCCGGAATAGGAAATCACAATGGCGACATCCTTTTCCGTTAACAGCGAAGCGGACATGCTTTGAAGATGGGAATCAATCGAGCATTCCGTTTTGTTCGTGATTCTCATAAACTTGCTTTTCGCTTCCAATGCTGTCACTAATGATGAGCCAACGCCAAAGAAATGAATCCGTTCTGCCTTAATCATGCTCTCAGCAGCCCTTTGGATATCCTTCTCTTCTATAAGATTATAGGTTTCCGTCAAAGCATTTATATTGGTCGATAATATTTTAGACGATAATTCCGGTATCGTATCCTGCATCGTAATTTGACTAGACAGCTGCGGGGTTTCATCCTCTAAAGAGACACTGTGAGCCAAAACAATTTTAAACTCCTGGTATCCTTTTAAATCCATCGATTTGCAGAATCTGAAAACACTTGATTCGCCCACACAGCAGGCATCCGCTAAATCGGTTATCGACATATAAAGGACATCTTTTGCGTTGGCAAGGATGTAATCTGCCACTTTTTTTTCTGTGTTCGTGAATGTAGTGTACCTTGAATGAATGAGCGAATAGATATCTTGGTATGCCATTTATGCACCTCCCCTGCTATTTCTTAGTTTCGATGGAGGGATGCTGCCCCAAGAACGCCAGCTTTATTGCCAAGAACAGCTCTTATGATTTGAACGTCTGAATAACTCTCCATGATGAGCTCCTTGACTTTCTTATCCACCATATCCACCAGTTTTTCTTGTTCCATGATTCCTCCGCCGATAATGATAGCGGAAGGGTTAAATATATGAATTAACGATGTCAGGCCTAGCGACACCTCAGTCACCCAGTCATCTAGAAGAGGCTCTAATCTTGTATCCCCTTGATCAATAGCTTGGAAAATCGCTTTGCCATTCGTTAATTCCTTATCTATTTCAGCTGCTTTTCTCACCAAAGCGGTGGTCGAGGCATAGGTCTCATAGCATCCGCTTCTTCCACAGTTACAGGGATTGCCTTGAGGATGGGTAATCATATGGCCAAACTCTGCTGCAATGCCATTATACCCTCTATAAATTTGGGAATTCAATACAATTGCTCCCCCAATCCCTGTGCCAAAGGTTAAACAGAGGAAATCATCATACGGTTTCCCTCCCCCAAAATAACCCTCCCCAATTGCGGCAGCATTGGCATCATTCTCAACCAAAACCGGAACCTGGAATTCACGCTCAAGGATTTCTTTTAATTTCGTCCCCGTATATCGGGGAATATTATCATTGGCATATAAAATAGATCCGTCTTCCACATTGACCTGTCCGGCCGTGCTGATGCCAATTCGGTCAAAGCTGGGATTCTCAGCTATAAATTGAATCAATTTTTCGACTAAATGCTTGCCGCCAAGTTTACTATTATATGAATATTCACGGAAACTGGCTAGATTTCCATGATCATCGGCTAGGCCAATTTTGATCGCTGTCCCTCCAATGTCCACTCCTAATATCTTCATTTGCATCATCCCTCAATGGCACTCATGAATTTCTTTGTGATTTCCATAGGTCGTGTTATAGCAGTCCCGACAACCGCGCAATGGACGCCATGTTCAAAGACTGACCTTAGTTCTTCAGGTGTCCAGATTCCCCCTTCAGCAATGATGGGAATATCAAAGCGCTCGACCATTTTGGCAATCAATTCAGTATCAGGCAATTCCTTACCCTTTGTATATTCCGTATAGCCGCTTAAGGTCGTCCCGAGACAATCAAAGCCTAAACGATAGGCTTCCTCTGCCTCTTCTATCGTGGAGCAATCTGCCATAAACAGCTGCTCAGGATATTTCTCACGGTAGAGTGGAAACACCTCCGAGATGATCTTCCCATCAGGACGAACCCTCTTGGTCGCATCCAGCGCGATAATATCTACCTTTTCCTGACAGAGTAAATCTATCTCCTTCATCGTTGGCGTGATAAAGACATCTGAGCCTTCATAGACTTCCTTGATAATTCCGATGATTGGCAGATTAACAGTCTTTTTGATTTCCCGAATATCCTCAACGCTATTTGCCCTGATTCCCTTAGCCCCGCCGAGCAGAGCGGCATGCGCCATTTTCCCCATAATATAGGGGCTATGAAGAGGTTCATCTGGCAAAGCTTGGCATGATACGATTAAATTTCCTTCCAGTTGTTCAAACACCTTATTCTTGATGCTCATTTTTCCATCTCCATCTATCAATTTATTCCTTCACTGCTCCAATCGATATGCCTTTTGTGAAGTATCTCTGGAATAGGATGAATATGATTAACATAGGAACCGCGGCGACAGTGGCTCCAGCCATCTTGTAAGCGAAGTTAGGATTCAAATCCTGCATCAGTGTCGCAATCCCGACCATTAATGTCTTGGATTGTTCATTTTGGCCGACAACTAGCTGCCATAGGTAATCATTCCATACTTGGACAAAATTAAGAATAAACAATGCCCCAATTCCCGGCTTCACCATAGGAAGCATAATTTTATAGAAAATCGTAAACTCACTCGCGCCATCCATTTTGGCAGATTCACGCAGGGAATCCGGTATGGAGTCAAAAAATCCCTTGAGCATAAAGACACCAAAAGCGGTGGCGACATTCGGCCATATCATCCCATTCAGCGTATTAACCATGCCAAAATCTTGAATAATCCTGAACAAAGGCACAATCATGACTTCCTTTGGCACCATCAAGCTTGAAATGAAGATGATAAAGATAATATTCTTTCCCTTAAACTTCAGCTTAGAAAAGGCATAGGCAGCGAGACTGCTCACGACCACTAAGGCAACCGTTGCCACCAGTGATACATATATACTGTTATAGGCCCATTTAAACGCTGGCTGATTATTGAATACGTCTATATAGTTTTGAAATGAAAACGTCTTCGGAAACCAATCCGGCGGCATTTTCACGACATCTGAGCTGTTTTTGAAGGAACTCGTGAACAGCCAGTAAAGCGGAAATAAATTCAGAATGGCAAAGAAAATAACGATCAAGTTGAACACGATGTCTATCTTCTCTTTTTTCTTCTTGTTCTTATTTTTGTTTCCAAACAAGCGTCTCACCTCCTACTCTTTCTTAAACATCATTCTTAATTGTGGTATGGACAAGAATAAGGTAATCAAGAACATAATAACGCCGACTGCCGAAGCAATACCGAGCTGGTTATACTTAAAGGCATTATTATATAAATAGTACATTAGTGTCGTGGAGGCATTATTCGGTCCTCCACCGGTCAAAAGCTGGATGACAACGAAGATTTTTAAGACTGCGATGATGTTCATAATGATAATATAGATCGTCGTAGGCTTAACGAGCGGAATGAGAATTTTAAAGATAATCGTCATTCTGTTAGCGCCATCAATCTCAGCCGCCTCAAATACATCCTTCGGAACGCCTATCATCGAAGCTATATACAGAATGATGGCTTGACCGATGTTGGTCGCAAAGGTGATAAAGATGATAACAGGCAGGACGAGGCTTTTATCGCCCAGAAAGTTCACAGAAACCATTTCTAATTCTCTTGCGGCATACGGGATAAGGCCATTGGCTGGATTAAGCAAAAAGCTCCATACCATACTCATTACCACCATGGACACCATAACAGGTATGTAATAGCTGCCTCGGATAAAGGATACATACTTCGCATTCTTATCAAAAACGGCCGAGGCAACAAATAAAGCAAACACGACAGTCAACGCAACAATACAGACAACAAAAATCACGGTATTAAGCGTTGATTTCATGAAGACAGGGTCAGCGAATAGCCGCTGATAGTTCTCAAATCCTATGAAGGTCTCTTGCTGGTAATTAATTCGAAATAAGCTCAGCCGGACTCCTTCAATTATGGGATAGACAATAAAAACGAGAAACAGTAAAAGCTGCGGGGCAATGAATAGGTACCCAGTAATGTTTTCCTTCAATGAATTCTTCATCTGCATGGTATTCCCTTACCTTTCTATAACAATCTTAAGCTCAATTTCAGAGCTTAAGATTGTTATAATATAGTACATTGGAGGCTTACTTCTGATAGATAACCGAGTTAGCTTTTGATTCTTCGATAATTTGATTTCCTTTTTCCTGATAATCCTTCACGACTTGCTCAGCTTTCTTCTCACCCGTGAAAAGGGCTTGAAGCTCTGGGTAAAGAACTTGCCTTAATTGGTTGTATCCAGGAACATTTCCTGTAAAGTTAAACATATACTTCGCATTCTCATCGTAGGCCGCGAAGAGCGGATTATCATCCTTGAATTCTTCTACAACCGAAGCTCTTACCGGAATCCCGTTTTTGGAAGCCTTGACGAGCTCTGGGTCAGATGAGACGAATTTAACAAAATCCTTGCTGACCTTCATTCTTGTTTCATCTTCTGTATTAAATACAGCTGCGCCTGTCACATACGTGAATGTTAGAGGATCGGCATTTTCAGATGGAATATTGGCAAGTCTCATATCAAACTTGGCTGCTTTCCCGCTTTCCATGTCTGCTTTTGCATTGCTTGCCAAGACAGAGTTTGTGAAGCTAATCGCCAGCTGCTGATTTTGGAACATGGCGTTCGCATCATTGGAGGATACCGATTCAGCGCCAGGGTTGGTATAACCGTTATCATAGATTTCTTTCATCCACTCTGCCGCCTTCACACCATCAGCGTCATCAAGGGTGATGTTGCCATCTTTATCAAAGAATGAGTTGCCAAACATTCTTAGGTAAGCCAAGTTCCATGTATCCCCTTGGTTATTTAGCGCATATAGGCCCATTGGATAGGCATTTGGGTATTTATCTTTCGGCAAATCATTCTTTAATTTCTTGAGGATTTCTTCATATTCTTCTAATGTCCACGATTTAATTTCATTTTCGTCACCAATAAATTTATCAAGTCCAGCCGCTTTAAACATATCGGCATTGTATGCTAATGTACCTGGCATATGGGAGAATGGATAGAAGTAAATATCCTCCCCGAACGTTACGTTATCCCAGTAGTTTTGCGGGATATCCTTCTTTGCTTCATCATCGACAATATCATTCAAAGGTGCTAACGCTCCTCGATGCGCATAATCCCCCATCGCGAAAACGCTCTCAAAGAAAACATCAGGAGGTGTGCCGCCATTAAGGTTTACATTCAAGAGCTCATCCCTCTGGTCTCCTGCAATAACCTCTACATTGACTTTTACATCATGCTCCTCATACTGTTCGGCAAACTTTTCGCCGGCATGCTTGAAGAAGCTATCATAATCTGCACCTTCCTCTGAACCATCCATGACTCCCTTCCATTGAGGTGTCAGCCAAACCGAGATTTCCACTTGCCCATCTTCCTTGCCAGATGTTTTGTCAGAGTCATTCGAACATCCCGCAGCAATAGCCAGCATGAGCATGGCGGTTAGTAAAGCAAAAAAACGTTTTTTAACCATGTACCTTTCCCCCTATCCTTTTATAAAATACGCTTAACCTTATTGAAGACAAGCTTAGCTAAAAGCTCGTGACCTTCCTCATCGAGATGCATGAAATCAATCTCATTCATCGAAACCTTGCCTTTTGTATCGAGAAAATCGATATCCGTGGTGGATAACAGCTCCTCTAGATGGGCGGCTAATGACGCTGATTTACGATCACAGCCCTCCCCCATTGATTTCCCGACATCCGTATTCCTGTACTCTTTTCCAATCGGCGGCGGTGCTATGACTAACACACGGGGAGGTTGACCATTCGGGCCAGCCATTGTTTGCTTAGCTTTAAGAGCAAGCCTCGTGATTCCTTGTGCGATATTAAAGGACGTAAGGCTGAATCTTTCTTTCGTATCATTCGTTCCAAGCATGATGATGACAAGCTCAAGGGGTGAATGACTCATCAAACAGGGATGTATATATGTATGGCCATTCAATCCTTCAAATAAAGGGTCATCCATGACAGCCGTTCTTCCGGACAGACCTTCCTCCACGACCTGATACTCATCGCCGAGCAGGCTATCCAATAGAGTCGTCCACCGTATTCCTTCGGGAAAACGTCCTCCATCGCTCGCATTAAATCCCCATGTATTCGAGTCTCCAAAGCAAACGATTCTTTTTCTGGTGATGTTAGTTCGCATATTTTTCAATAGACCGATCGATAAGAATTTTTATAGCAGCAATTTTGTGCAAATCCTCACCGCTCACAGGTTCTAATGGTCCTCGGACACTTCCTATGTTGACACCCTTTAATTTCAGCACTTCCTTGATGGCCGAATACATCGAGCCATTCAATGAGCAAAGAGCGATGATAATGTCATTGATCTCTTTTTGAATCTTTCTCGCCTCATCAAAGCTGCCGGATGTAACCGCTTTATCTGCTGCCAGCAATAGCTCAGGCATGACGGCATATGTTCCGCCAATCCCGCTATCCGCTCCAATCAGTCTGCCGGAGACGAATTGCTCATCTGGACCATTGAATACAATGAAATTCTCACCAGCAGCCGCCTTAAATCTTTCAATATCCATCACGGGCATCGATGAATTTTTCAGCCCAATTACCTTCTCGTTCTTCAGCAATTTCTTGAACAGATTCATAGACAAGCTATAGCCAGTCGTTTGCGGGATATTGTAGATAATGAAAGGAAGTTCTGCCGCATCCATAATCTCAGACCAATAGGTATAAATGGATCTTTCCGGTAGCGTAAAGTAGATCGGCGGTATTGCGGATAAGGCATCGTATCCTAATTCCTCCGCATATTTAGCCAGGATAACACTATCTCTCGTTGACGGCGCCCCAACATGCGCGATGAGCGTGAGTTTCCCTTCCAAGCATTCAGCGACATATCTCAAGGTTGCTTTTCTTTCGTCCAGGCTCTGATAAATGCATTCGCCTGAGCTTCCGCCTACATACAAACCATTTACACCTTTTTCTAAAAGATGCGTACACAAATCCTTCGTGCGTTCCTCCGACACCTCGCCAGCATCATCATAACAAGCATAAAAAGCCGGAAAAATTCCTTTAAATTTGTCCAATCCCATCTCTCTCACACTCTCTAACATATTTTGTTATCATTTCCAATTTCAATATAACATGGTGATGATTAACTGTAAATAATTTTCTTTATATTTAAATTTTTTGGAAAAAATTTCGATTTTCTCGGATAATGGCTAAAATACATTAGCTGAAGTTTTCCTAAAGGAAATGAACATCAGCTTTATTTCTTCATTTTCTGCCAGTTCACGAGGAAAATTTAGCTGGTATGAGGGTTTACCTATCTGGATTGGTTGAAAATAATTTTCGAGGATTAGAAGAGGAATAAACTGGGAATTCGATAAGTTTTTATTCAAAAAGACTAAAGGCTATCTATTTATCACATCAAAAAAGATGACCCCGGTCCTTTGGAGTCATCTCATTTCCATGTATCTTCAGCTCTTAATCAATAATCGCCCAATAAGAAGGCTTCACATTGTATTCATTATCAAATACAAACGGGGCATCCACGCCTACTCCGTCATTGTATTCCTCGGCACGGTCATTCAGCCATGTATGATTATCCGCCACACCCCAGAATGTCACACTGCTGATCTTGTCATCGAGTTTCTCATAGAGTTCAAATAGTTGATCATAGCGAACAGCCTGCCGCTCGAATTCGCTTTCCGGAATGGCATCATACGTTGGATAAGCCGGTCTTGGCGGCCAGCCATATAGACTGACATCGAGCTCCGTGATTTGGTTATCAAGACCAAGGTCTGCGAACATATTAATGGAATCCTCTATTTCTGTCAGGGTTGGCCAGCCGATTTGGATATGGGCCTGATGGCCAACTCCGTCAATCGGCACGCCATCTTCAACGAGCTCCTCGACTAGGTTATAGAGATAGGTCCTCTTCGGTTCGACCTCCGTGTTGTAATCATTGATGAAGAGCTTCGCATCTTTTTTGGCATATTTGTCAGCAGTCTCAAAGGCTACTTTAATGTAATCCGTACCCGTGATTTGATACCATGGCGACTCTCGGAGTCCCTTGTCATTTCCAGCGTACTCATCGATCACTTCATTCACTACATCCCATGAGGTGATGTCATTCTTATATCGCTTGACGATTGTTTTCACATGCGTTTCTAAGCGCTTTAATAAGAGCTGCTTATTCTTCTCTCTTTGCTTAGGATCTGTCTCATCGACCATTTGGTTTCCTTCTTTATCAAGGAAGAACCATTCTGGCACCTGGCTATGCCAAATAAGCGTATGGAATCTCAGCTCCATTTTATTCTTCTTGGCGAATTTGACAATCTTATCCGCTTCCTTAAAGGTAAACTTCCCTTCCTCTGGCTGGATATTAATCGGCTTCATCACATTCTCGGCAACTAAGCTATTAAAATGGCGCTTCAGGACTTGTCCATCCTTCCCATTCAGCATATGCGGCTCAACAGCAGCCCCTATATCAAAAGAATCTTTATATCGTTCATCCAGTTCAACCGGTGCTTTCATTGCACTGATCGGCTTCTTTTCCGCTGCAGAAACACTGGTCAGACCAGCAGATAATAAAAATGCTAAAGCTACTCCTGATAAAAGCGGTTTACGCAATTTCATTATGTTATCTCCCCTTATCTTCCTATTTTAGAGCTGAAAAACGTTAACTGCCCTCCCCTCCATTTTAATTTTGGCCAGAAACTTTTTTGTAAGGGCTTTCAAATATTCTTGCAGCTAATCTTCCTGACGCATTATGATTATAACAAACCAAACTTTGTTTATCTAGTAAACAAACTAAGTATTTAGAATTATTTATACAAAATAAAAATAGAATAACAGCCTGCTGCCTAAAAACCATTAAGCAAGAGGCAGTTATTCTAATCGAACCTTTATGAACAAACTTAATGCTGATTAATTAGGTCATTAATCTTGTTCACATAAATCTCCTTGTATCTTTCTGCATTTCGGCCTATCGAACAATAATAAGGATGCGGCAAGCGTTCAGCAATAGGATAGCGTAATCTTCCGTCCAACTCCATTTGCTTTAAAGTCTGTTCCACCCTTTCACTTAATGGGACAATGACCTTAGGTTCAACCAGCTCCATTTCTTCAATAAATGTGTGAGTGAAGAATGTTGGTAAGGGTGACGGCAAATCATAATAATTCAAATTCCTGCCGTTTTTCGTAAAACCAAGCCACGAAATATTGGTCATATAAACATTTCGATAAAAGAAGTCTCTTCCCATTTCATTAATGATAGTCAAAATAAATTGGGCACTCCGTTCTCTCTCATCACTCCCAGTATGAGAAAGTACGTGCGAAACTGCCGTAAAATCAAGAAATGGTATACCAGTCCTGCCAGCTCCATTTCTGCCAGGGTTAATCCCGCACAAAACTACTCTATTAGACTCTTCGGCATAAACCTTTTGATAGTAGGTGCAAACTAGATCCAGGTTCTGATTAAATCCATCCAACACGCTTATCTTTTCCCGATCAAGAATCTCATTGACTTCTTGGTTCCTTACTAAATCTGTATAGAAGCTATGATGTATATGAACGACTTTATCCATTTCACCACCTCCATATTAAATACGTGTTCATTTCAACAAAGAGCTACTTAATTCCTTTCGTTATTTGTAAAAAAATAGAGACCTTTACACGAGGTCTCTGTTTACTAGTCTTATTTAATTTTTAGAGAGAATACGTTTTTCATCAGCGCGAAAATTTCATCGATTGATCGAACGGGCAACCATGGAAACCGTATGCCGAATACCGCGTATTGCTTTGCTCATCGCGAATATATTTTCTACAGGGGCAAGTCCGCCATATCCAGCATCACCGATGTGCTGAATATCGACCCCACAAATTTTATTGCGGATAGCAATTTGCTTGATTGTATCTTCATCCGCCCCCTCCTGGCTTGTGCCAATGGCGGATAAGACTAGCGCACCACTTTGATGGGCAGCTTTGACGATCTGCTTTAGCTCTTGGTCATCGAAGCCTGGCACAGTTCCCACTGCTGGAACTAAAATGATATCTGCACCCGCCTCAATGAAATCCTTCACGACTTCAGCTTCCACAACTGGCTCATTTACACCAGATCCATGCATTTTCCCTGCGATAATCAATCCTGAAAAATGTTCTTTTGTTAGCTGTATCGTTTTTTGAATTTGCTCATTTGTAACACCGGTTCCAGGATTGCCTGTCAAGCAGACAAAATCAAGTCCCAGCCTTTCGATTTCCTGAATGGTTTCCAGATTCGCCTGACGACCTTTTGAAATGATCAATCTTTCCTCTGCCATATTCGCTGAGTCATCCACGGGCTCTAAATTCACCCCAATTGGACGGCCGACCAAACGGTGAAGCGCATCGACGAAGGAACCCTCTTCCTCCTCCAATCCAGCAATCTTTGGTGCAAACACGTCAACCATGTTCAAAAGAATCAGGTCTGCCCCAAATGCACGGGCGATTTCTGCATTGGTGATATCCCCGATAAACGGTTCACGGGTCACGATATTCTCCGACAAAATGACGCGCCCTTCGCTTGCTTTAATGCTTTGCTTCAATTCTTCCGCATTCATTGCCAGGATTTCGGAGGCATTGGCGCTGATTAAACGTTTTTTCATTAATGGACCTTCCTTTCATCGTGTTTTAAGAGACTAAGTATGTATGACTCACTACACTAATTCGGAAAATTCGTACAGTATTATTCTAACATACCTTTTGTTCCTCAAGCATTAACAACTTCTAGGCGTAATCGCCTATATATCAGCTGCTCAATTTAGCATCATAATGACAATGTTAGTTTTTCTATAACGGTTATTTGATTTCCTCTAGCAATAACCCTAAATCATAAATCAATTCGCTTCTGGTCTCGATATCGAATTCTCCCTGTGCTTCTATTACAGGGTATTTTTGTTTATGGATGATATAATGTTTTAGTTTTAGAAAAGTAGACAAAGGAAAGTCAAACTCATCCCAATCTTCTCTGTAACCGATAATTCCGTGTCTCTTTATAAGTGCATCAATTTCCTTTAAAACAATCCTTAAAAAATCATCATACGGGTATTCGGTATTTATCAGTGTTGTCGTTTTCTCTTTATTGTGTTCATCTTCATAATAGTCGGCTATTATGTTTAATCTATTATTCTCTTTTAATTCAAAAGACCAAATGATCCCGTCTGGTTCCCCCTCCCATTCACACTCTGTTTCTCTTCTAGTCTCATCTCTTGGTACACAAAGAGGGTTTAAAAGCATTAATGATTGCAGAAAGTCAGACAAACAATCTGATAAATAGCTTGCTGTAAATTCTAGCTTCTGTCCATTCACTTCAAGAATACAAGTAGCCCATCCACTACCATCAAGATAATAGGTAAACTTCAATTTCCTCTCACCTCGTTTTCATGGCTCTTGTTATTCATTCTCATACTTGTTTGTTGAAGAAGCTACTATTATTTAATCGCATCACAAATTTCCCTCGTATTCCTCACATGGAATCAGCAGAAATCCGATACTCAAACCCATTCAGTTATTGGACTATCGACGTGATTTAAGAGTTCCCTTTCCCAATTTCAATCTATTTTTCACTGGTATCTTCTTACACCTGCAAGAAAATACTACCACAATCCAATTTAAGGAAACTAGTTGACAAACGGCTGTAAAGCCTATTAGCATAGGATTTTCTATGATAATATTTGTATATTTTTACTATTAGTAAGAGTCTGTTTACTTACGACCCAAGATTTTCCTGCCATTTCTTTTCCATTTGCCGTTATAATCGTTTGTGAATTCACTTTTAAGGAGAGGAAAGATGATGAGGAAAAAAATCACGACATTCATACTCACAGGAGCTTTATTGCTTCCAACCGCATCTGCATTTGCAGACTATCAATATACGGTTGTATCTGGAGATACTTTGTGGAAGATTGCCAACAAAACGGAGACTGGCATCAGCGAATTGATTGCTGCCAATACCCAAATCTCTAATATCAACCTCATTTATCCAGGCCAAAAAATTAATATACCGACTCAGGATCAAATAAAAGAATACGAGCAAGAAGTCATCAGACTCGTCAATGTAGAAAGATCGAAACAAGGTCTCAAAGAATTGAAATATGATTGGGAGCTTGCTAGAGTAGCCAGATACAAGTCAGAGGACATGAGAGATAATAATTACTTTAGCCATAACAGCCCTGTCTACGGATCTCCGTTTGATATGATGAAGAACTTCGGCATCAATTATAAAGCTGCCGGTGAAAATATCGCTAAAGGACAATCCACACCAGAGCAAGTGGTTAAAGCGTGGATGAATAGCTCCGGACACAGAGCCAATATTTTGAGCACAAAGTTCACCCATATTGGCGTAGGCTACGCTAAAAACGGACATATTTGGACACAGCAGTTTATTTCTAAATAAGAAGAATGCAGTCCTACTATCTTTTATCCATACATACTTCTGCAAGCAGAAGGACAGTATAGCTATCCGTATGAATGCAATACCCTATTCTCTATGGGTAGGTTCATACACATATCTATTTTTGAGTAACAGCTTGTTTGTTGATGGTATATAGATAAGGCTGATTCTGATTAATCGGAATCATGCTTCACTGTCTTCTTGTTGATGGGAGCAGGAAAAGGTGGATAAAAGATTTTCTCCGGGTTCAGATTCCGGGCAACAGAAAAAAGGATTCTATTAAATAAGGCAACCCAATACAATTGGGTTGCCTTATTTGCTAAATCATTTAATTTTAAATGTAGCGGTATTATACTTTTTGCCATTGCCGAACGGATTGTAATTATTTTCAATATTACCAGCGATATCGACAGAGAACCAGTTAAGGGTGCTCGTCTCGGTAATTTCGATTGATTCGGCTGATTCCCTCAAACCAGATAGCATCAATTTTGGAGAATCAAAGTTTGGTCGGCTGCCATCTAATGTGTAGTAGATTGTCGCCGGTTCGCTTGTAATGAAGGATACATCCACTTTGTCCTTATAGGTGCCGCTTCCAGGGTCAGCGATGGTCCGCGGATTTGCTTTATCCTTTGCCTGATTATGCGCAACCTCCATCAACCCGATCAGACCGTTGGAGAATTCCATCGCTTCTTCATGTCCTTCATCAAATTCAGGCTGGAACCCGACAGCTTCCCAGCGTTTTGTGGACTTATTATAAAGGTCGGCACCGACCTCGAAATTCCAAGCGTAAATACCTTTTTCATACCATAGATAATCGGCCGAATTACCTGCTGCTGAGTACAATACATCTGGAATCGGGCCAGTCCTTCCAGGGAGGATGACGGTTCCGCGGTGGTCTTGGATTTTATTGAGGATATGACTGGATGCGGACCAATAAAAAGCTTCCTCTCCGGCAGTCGGGCGCGGCAAGGTGTTTCTTTCCGCATCATACGAGCCTGGAGACCACATGAAATATCCGCCATAGCTATGAACATTCATCGCAAATTTGATATTGCTGTATTCATCGACAAGCCAGGCCATATTTCTCATTTCCACTTCAGAGCCTTCCTCTGGACCCGCAAAAGTAGAGCTCGTACATGAGGTCGAAGCGCCGATAAATCCGTCAAAAACCGATCCAACTGTATAGTTTCTGTTTAGATCGACACCCCAGGAGTTTTGATAACCCGGATCACTTTGGGTCGGGCCACAATGATTTTTCATGTTTTTCCGCTGCATATTATAGTCATAAAAGCTGTAATTGGCCCCATCCGGATTCATCGTCGGAATCAAGAAGATATCCAGGTTATTAACCAATTGTCTCGTTGGCTTGTCATGCGCATAATTTCGGACTAGTCGCTCTGCTGTCTCAATTGTCACGAGTGGTGTCACCCATTCACGGGCATGCTCCTGTGAATAAGCCAATACACCTGGCTTCGTGCCATTCTTTTGTTTCCCGATGCGGATGACCTTCATCGTTTGCGGCTCCCGAGAAACAGATTCAGGTGCATCCAATCCGTCTGTCAGCTGAGCTGTCGCAGCAGATAGGACACCTGCTCCATCATTTCCACGATACGTTGTGGCACTGACCAATGATTTTGCCTGACTATTAATGGCTGCTACCGCCTGAGCAGCTGTCGTTGTTATCTCCTTGTCTCGATTCGTCGCTAATTGGACCGTGATGACATTCTTTTTCACCGTTACCTTCAGGTTGGCGTTTTTCTTATCAGGGTCCACCAGCTGGACGGAAATATCATTTCCACCCTTATGTCCCCAAGCTTTAGATGTCAGGACGATGGCATTATTCGTCATCTCGCCGATTGTTGCTTGAGCATGCCTGCGATATCCATCCGTTTTGTACGGCATCTCCACAATTTCAATCAGCTCAGGAAATTCCTCCGCCAGGCTTTCTGCCCGCTCATATAATTCATTTGGATCCATATAATGATCAACAAAGTCTTTTACATAATGTTCATTCGGCTCATCAGGAAGATCGCCAAGCCATTCCGTCAGCTTGTGAGTCGCCTTTCCTCCCAAATTTGATTCAATGGTTACTTCCCTCGGAATCTCATCGACCTCAATTAGAATCGTGTGATACAGATACTCTCCATAATCCACCTTCCGTGAAAGAGTCGCCGATTTTTCACTTTCGCCTTCCATCCATTTTGCCGTCAAAGCGGTGCTAGCTGTTTCACCTGCACTGGATTTGACCTCTAAGTACAGGAAATCACCTGACTGGTTGGTAAAGTAATTAGCGCGTAATACCTTCAACGTATCTACTTCCGAGGCTAGTTCCTGCTCCAGCGCCTGTGATGTATTCCGCTCCGCTACATTCCCGCGCCATTGGGACTCCGTTACAATCGTCTCTTTCTTTTTAACCCCTAAGATTTGTAGTGTTGCTAACTCGCTAGGCGTCACAACCACATCTGCTTCAATCACGCCATCATGCTCATGCACACTATGCGTCAAGTCAATCCCCATCTCCTGCATCTTATCGAATAGTTTGCGATTCGGGATTTCCAGTTTGACGATGGATGAGGTTTCCTCCTTCGCTATCGGTGCAACTGCCTGATCATTGGCACCCGTCTTCGCCATCGCCCCCTGAGGGTAAAATGACGCCAACGTGAGACTGGAAACAGCCAATAATGCGACAAAGCCTTTCTTCGCCTGCTTCTTCTTCATACATACACCCCAATTCTACTTTTTTTACTCTATATAGATTAAAATCTATAGAAAATCAGCAGAATTTGATGTCATATTTTGCTGTCATGACAAAAATGAGGCGATACACATAGCAAGCCATATAAAAACATAGAATTCATCACCCGCAAATCTGATAATCCTCCCTATTACCCTAGCCTTTTCACCCTGTCTCGCGGGAAAGACCAGTTTTATTAACAATGCAAAAAGCAAAATACTGGAGAATCATGAAGAATCGAACAGAAAAATAGTTGTCATCATGCTGGATTCTCTATGGGAAATGCTTATGATTGATTTCAAAATAGGCTTTTGGACCAGGACTTGTATTTCCGATAAAGTGGAGTACTGTTAAAGAAGGGAAAAGAAAGGGACGAAAGTATTTTGAAGGCGTAGAAGCCCCGAAAGATCTATTAATATGTCTGCAAAACCAATAGAAACAATTAATGAGAAGGTTTGGATTAGGTAGTGCAGTGGCTTATTTAGACCTTAACGATGTAACTTCCTGCGACTAACGACAATTCCTTATCATATGAACACAATTCAAAACAGACAGCGATTGCTGTCTGTTAGCTTCACAACTAGATATGCCTTCACATCTTTCTCTCGTTTCAATAATTTGATTATTAGGAAGGAGATAATTCAATCAGAATACTTGATATCTCATGATGAATTCATAGATACTATTGCAGCTGTTCAATGATGATCATCTAGTGTATTCTGAAGAGCTATTCTGAATTATGCCAGTTCTTTTTCATATATACTCCCTGCAAATCAGCCTTCAAGCAATAGATTCATAAATTTAGAGACAGACCAACCTGATAAATCAAACAGGTATTCCTCAAAAAAACCAGTATTTTTCTCAATAACAATAATCAGTACAAAAAATAGCAGAAAACACACAAAAGCTATCAGCTGAATATAGAGATTTTTTTTAATATCCATTATTCTTCTTCCTCTCTATTCAATATATCGCATAACGGTAAAAATAAATCTCGCCATTATAATGAATATTACGAATATTATTATGGCAGTGAATAGCAGTCCACCCGCAAGAGAAATCCAGCCGATAAGATGAATGAGAAAAAATGTAAATCCACTGCCACCCCCAGCCTCTTGCATATGGTTCCAAACAGCTGGAACTAAAGTACGTAGAGCCAAAAGCACACCTACGATAAAGGCTATAGCAGGAATATACTCATACCAAGCAACAACTACACCTTGTTGTGACATTGGCCAAAAAACGATGACAAAAGGAACTGTAATAATGAGAATACTGGAAAGAGATACAATCGACGCCAACCAAAAGATGAGCTTATACCCTAAATCCTGACTCCTGTCATATGACGGATCAAAAAGTTTTCGTACATATGAAGCAATATGCCATGAGGAAAAGACAATAATCGAACCAAACTTGGCCATGAAAAAAGCTTCATAAGAAACATGTAATCCATAAAATTCAAAGTGAGGAGGATGAGCCTCCATCCATACCGCTATATCAGCCATAATAAATATAAGAAATGATACAAATAATATCTCTAATACTATCTTCAAAATAATAAAAAAGTGCCTGTCATCCCTTGCCGGAATTCCTTCATAAGTAGTTAAATCACTATATTCATTCATAGATAATCACTCCCTCCTGTTTTCCCCAACTACCACTCTCTCTACTTTCTATTCTTATATAATTTATCCTTATTTTTCTTTACCCAGTTTTAGTAACATATAAATCTATTGTTCTATGCCTATTATTAGATATTTTTTCACAAACCTTTCTAAGAAGCAGGATTAATCAAAAAGTAGCCGAATTAAGTATAGGAATATATCTTGAAGAAATGAGGCGAAGCTCGTGGCACATAATATATGGGAAAAAGATGATGAATATAAGCCGAAGCCAGTCAGTGATGAATTGGTTCATACGGCTGAAGCTAAGCTGCAAGTAACTTTGCCTCCATCCTATAAAGAACTATTAAAACAACAAAATGGCGGAAGGTTCATACATAATGCCCACCCCGCTCCCCAGCATGAAGATTTTGACGAACCCTTCATCGAGGTCGAGTACATCGAAGGCATTGGGAAAAATGACGGAATACTGGAAAGCGAAGAATTAATCGAGGAATGGGAATTGCCTAAGGGTCTAGTCTTATTCAGTGGAGATGGTCATACGTGGCTGGCATTTGATTATCGGGAGACGAATGCTAATCCGCCAATCGTCTATGTGGACAATTATGATGAGTTTCCTCAGGTGATTAAAATCGCCGATAACTTTGATGAGTTCCTGGAAAATCTTTATACAGCTGAAATCGAACTGCTCGATGAGGATGATGAAGAATATTCTCCAGTTACCTATAGCAAGGAAGAGTTTGAAAACATGATGAAGCAAGATGATGTGGATAGTCTATATAACATTCTTGAATATGATAATTATGAAGTCGATGCAGATGAGGATTGGTATATCGGAAAACTCTTGCAATTAAGCACGCATCATGATGATGATATCAGAACGTCCGTCGCATATAATATTTGGAATTGGTATACCTCCGAACTTGATAGCGAACGGCTGAACCAGTTCATCAATATATTCCAAGCAGATACAGATTCCGATATCAGGAGTTATGCAGAAATGATCTTAGAGAAAATCAGTTACTCCTTAGAAGATTTAAAGAGAGAGATGTACGACCAAAACAGCGATTACGGATATGATGTCATCTCGAGAATCAGGTATAAGGGGAATAGCCACTTTATCATCCAGAGGGAAGGCAAATGGATACTAGAAAGCCGTGGCGAAGAGGATCAGCATTTCAATTCAATTGAGGAGTTTTTTGAAAAGGCTACGCTTGGCGGGATTCCGCTTGCGGAAGCTTGGGGTGATGTAAGGAAGCTTTAATTACGCTGTATCAAAAGAGACCTTGATGAGTGAGTACTTCACTATCAAGGTCTTTTCCTACGTATCGTCAAACCAAAGTATTTAAAGTCTATCTATGCAGGTAGTCTGCACAGGATATAAAATACCCTCGCAAAGGCGTTTCCTCTAGTTCCACACACTCCAATAAATCTGCGTCTCTTCATTGCAATAGAAGCCTTCCAAACTACATTCATTCACAATATGAGCAATGGTCTTTTTATCTGAACACAAAAGGGAAAAATGGCTATCCCAATGGGTGGTTAATAGAAGCTGTTGATCATGGGTGAATAGGTTTCGATACGCGATTTCATCTTCATCAATTAAATCATTGATTAACTCCAGCTTCCTTTCCGTACAAAACTCGTCCCCTCCCCATATCCAATCATGCCCAATCCCTTGAACAGAATGGAGAATCTTATTGATGAGCAGCTCAGGAAAATGCCCCTTACAAGGAGGAATTAATTGATTCCATTCACATACATCCCAAATAATCTTAGCTGCAGATTCATCAGCAAACTTTTCCCCTAAACCGAGAATACTTGTTCTGAGCCCAATATCCAATTGTCTGATGGACGTTATTCCAGATAAATCGATAAACTCCTCCCAAGTCACACCCTCACAATGCTGGATGATTTGACTTTTGCTTGGATAGGTATCAGGTTCAAACAATTCATACTCAATGGTCACCGGCTTAATAAAAGGATGGAAAAATATAAATACCTCATCAAATACCCCTCGGTAAAATTCCTTTATCGACATATCCTCCCAGGCACAAATGGCATATCGATGTGGTGCAGGCACCACCTTTATTTCCATTTCCCTCCCCCTCCCTCTTTCTTATCTATATACAACGGCAACCATTCATTTTCCTGCTCATAGAAAGTGCCTGTCACCACCCGAAATTTCTTGTTACACAAGGTGTTTCACAAAGAAAGAAATATGTTTTAATCAGATGATGACAGTCACTTTTTCCTAATCAAACACAATTACTAAGTCGTTGCCTGCACCTTAAGTTCCAATGCTTAAGAATGGCCCGTGAAGAAGGCTTTCAAAAATGATAAAAGGGACAGAGCAAGAATGGGTTCATTCTTACTTTGTCCCTCGTGTATTACTGCACCCTCTACTAGCAGAGTTTCTCCCTGCTTGATCTATTTGCTGGCTTTACTTTTTCGTTACTAATTCCAAATCTACTGGAATGAAGTCTTGTGGTTCATCACCATTTAAATATGCTACAGCTGTTTTCACGGCCGTTTCACCAATCAATCCAGGCTGTTGGGCAACGGTTGCGGCCATTTCGCCTGCATCAACTTTTGCTACCGCATCATCTGTCGCATCAAAACCAACTACTACAATATCTTTTCCTTCAGCTTGAATCGCTTCAAGAGCGCCTAATGCCATTTCATCATTCTGGGCAAATACTGCTTTTACATCCGGATTAGCCTGAAGAATGTTCTCCATAACCGTTAATCCTTCGGAACGGTCAAAGTTCGCTGTAAGGCTCGCTACGATATCCACTTGACCTTCAACCGCTTTCTCAAAACCTTCCCCGCGATCAATAGCTGCTGAGGAACCTGCTACTCCTTCTAATACGGCTATCTTAGCCCCTTTATCTACTTGAGAAAGCAAGTATTCGCCTGCCATTTCACCGCCGGCTTTATTATCAGAGGCAATGTGGGATACTACCTCTCCACCTTCAGAGGAACGGTCTACCGTGATCACTGGAATGCCAGCACTATTAGCTGATTCAACAGCAGATGCAATGGCAGAGGAATCCACTGGGTTAATCATGATCAAGTCTACCTTCTGCTGAATTAAGTCCTCGATATCAGATGCTTGCTTAGAAGCATCATCTTGAGCGTCTACAACCGTGATTTTTGCTTCTTCACTCTTTGCTTTTTCTTCAGCAGCATCACTTAAAGAAACAAAGAATGGGTTATTTAATGTAGATACAGAGAAGCCAATGACAACCTCATCATCCTTGGAAGAGGAATCAGATTCAGATGAAGAACCTCCACCCGATTCCATCGAACAAGCAGCCAGTACAATAGACATAAATACAGCCAGTACAAGAATTGAAAACTTTTTCATTTCCTAACACTCCTTTTAATTATGCTTGTTTCTTTCTATCTAGCATTACTGCTAGTAATATAACTACACCCTTCACAACTTGTTGGAAGAATGAAGATACCCCAATTAAGTTCATTCCATTATTTAAAACACCTATAATTAAGACCCCAACCAATGTGCCAAATATCCATCCTCTTCCTCCCGTCAGCGAAGTGCCACCAAGTACAACAGCCGCGATGGCATCAAGCTCATAAGATTCCCCTGCCGTTGGCTGAGCGGAATTCAATCTGGAGGTCAGGATTAGAGCAGACACAGAAGCTAAAAGCCCTGTGATGGCATATACCCAAATCTTCACACGATCTGTGTTGATACCCGATAATTTAGATGCTTCTTCATTTCCGCCAACGGCATATACGCGGCGGCCAAAGTTTGTTTTATGAAGAATGAGATAAAGGACAATAAATGCCAGGATTGTGGTGATGACAGGTACAGGAATGCCTAGGAAGTATCCTTTCCCAAACATCTGGAATGCGACTGAATCACCTAGTCCGGAGACTGGTTTACCTTCTGTATAAACAAGCGTTAATCCACGATAAACCGTCATGGTAGCCAGTGTTGCGATAAATGGTGCAACCCTGCCCTTTGTGATGATAATTCCATTGATTGCTCCCAGGATTAAACCGAGAACGAGGGCTACACCCATGGCAATAATGGGGTCTGTCCCGCTTGCTATAAGACTAGCAGCTACAGCTCCGGTTAATGCCAGCGTGGAACCAACGGATAGATCAATGCCGCCAGTCAGAATAACAAATGTCATACCGAATGCAATCAATCCGCTTATGGAAACCTGCCTGAGTACATTTAATAGATTCGATACCGTTAAGAAATTGGGGTTAAGCAATGTTAAGACCACAATTAGCAATAACAATCCAAATAGAGGGCCGAGCTTTGGCAGTAATTCTTTATAATTTACTTTGGACAACTTTCTCTCCTCCTGTCGCAAAATGCATGATCCGCTCTTGTGTCATTTCATGTTTTTCTACTACGCCCGTTAATTTGCCTTCCTGCATGACGATGACTCTATCAGCCATTCCGATCACCTCAGGTAGTTCTGAAGAAATCATCAATATCGCTACACCTGATTCAGCTAATTGATTAATAATCTGATAGATTTCTTTTTTGGCTCCGATATCAACACCACGTGTAGGCTCATCGAGTATTAATATCTCAGGGTTTGTTTCAAGCCATTTTGCGATGACCACTTTTTGCTGGTTCCCCCCTGACAGGGATTTCACCAGCTGCTCTGCACTTGAGGCCCGGATGCGTAATTGTTTCATATGATGATCGACCAGTTTCTCTTCCTTTTTGGGCTGAATGAACCCGCCCTTCGAACCTTTTTCCAGATTAGCCAGCATGATATTTTCCTTTATCGAAAAATCCAGGACTAATCCTTTCGATTTTCTGTCCTCTGATACATAACCAATACCATACTTCATGGCCTCAATCGGATCTTTCATTTTAACGGGCTGATTATCTATTAGAATCTCACCCTTGGAAGCCTTCCGATAGCCAAATAATGTTTCAGCAACCTCCGTACGACCCGCTCCCATTAGACCGGCCAGCGCTAGCACCTCGCCCTTTCTCAGCGTGAATGATACATCATCAAAAGCTTCATCAGCACTTAACCCACGCACCTCAAGCTTTATCTCACCAATATTAGATTCCCTTATCGGAAACCGATTACCAAGCGCTCGCCCGACCATCATGGAAACAATCTCATCAAAGCTTGTTTCCTCAATTCGTTTCACCCCAACATACTGCCCGTCCCTTAAAACGGTAATCTTATCACAAATTGAAAATATTTCTTCCATCCGGTGAGATATATAGACAAAGGATATCCCTTTGCTTTTCAATTCTCTAATCGTTTGAAAAAGGGTCATGATTTCACGGTCAGTCAGCGCAGCTGTCGGTTCATCCATGACAATATATTTCGCATCAGAAGCAATAGCCTTCGCAATTTCGATGATTTGCTGTTTACCGACGGATAGATCTCCTGCTCTTTTTTTCGGATTTATGTGCAGGCCAAGCTTGGCCAGCAATTCTTTCGCTTCTTTTTCCATTTTCTTTTGTTTCAGGAATCCTAGCTTGTACGTGTATTCTTTTCCAAGGAATAAGTTCTCAGCAACAGAGAGATCCGGCAAGATATTCAATTCCTGGTGAATGACATGAATACCCTCTTTCTCAGAATCCTTCGTTGACTTAAAGTCCATCAGTTTCCCGTTCACTCTTACTTCGCCGCTATCCTTTGTATAGATTCCCGCCAGAATTTTCATCAAGGTCGATTTTCCAGCTCCATTTTCTCCCATTAGGGCATGAATCTCACCCTGCTTTAATTCAAACTGAGCATTGTTCAAAACGACATTTCCATTGAATGCTTTCGAAATCCCTGACATTTGTATCATTAAAGTGTCACCAGCTTTCTTTTAAAAGATAACTCCGCTTTGTAAAATGATGTTGGCATATGGAGTTGCTTCGCCTGTACGAATAATCACCTTGGCTGATTTTGTCCGCTCCTTAAAATCCTCATGAGAAACCACCTGTATATCTTTAAAACGCTTATTAATCCATGTATGGAGAGATTGATTATTCTCTTCCATCTCTTCGGCGATAACGGCCTGTTCAACTTCTAAATCCTCCAAAACAGCTTCAACTACTGGCAAAAAACCAGGCTCACCTATTTTGTAGGATAGGTCGATACACTTTGTTCCTTCTGGTACAGGCAGACCGCAATCGGCAATAACAATTTGATCCGTATGGCCCAGCTTGCCAAAAATCCCTGCAAGCTCACGATTCAAAATCCCCTTCTTCTTCATAGCGCTGCCCCCTTCATCCTGGCTACCACTTCCGCTTCGGTAGGCATGCCGCCTTGAGCCCCAAATTTCTCAACGGACAATGACCCGGCAATATTCGCAAAACGGACAGCTTCCTTAATGGATTTCCCTTCTGTAATCGCATGAGCAAACGCTCCATTAAATGTGTCCCCTGCCCCGGTTGTATCAACAGGTACGACCGGGTAGCCATCTACTTTGATGATATCTCGGCCATCAAAGTACATCGCTCCGCTTTCACCAAGAGTCACAATTAATTGATTCGGATACTGGCGGACAGCTTGTTCAGGTGATGTGCCGAATATCTCTGTTACCTCTGTCTCATTCGGGGTCAGATATGTAATCTTGTCCATCCACTCGATTTGAAAATTCTCTGCCGGAGCCGGATTTAAAATGACTGGTACATGTAATTCCCTGCATAATTCCAAGATGTACTCCACCGTCTGAGGCGGGATCTCCAGCTGCATGATGACCATCGCTGATTGACTAATCAACTCCCTGTGTTTTCCCACCATAGATGGGGTCACCTGAAAGTTAGCTCCGGGAACGACAATAATTTGATTATCGCCATTGTAGACAATAATATTGGCAATCCCCGTATTGGTGCTTACACATTCTATATAGCTTGTGTCTACCTTCTCATCCTCCAGTTTTTGCTTTAGCACTGAGCCAAAGCTGTCATGTCCGACCGCGCCTATCATCGTGATTGAACTTCCTAAGCGCGCCGCAGCAACTGCTTGATTGGCTCCCTTGCCTCCAGGTACGGTTTCAAATCGCCCGCCTAGGACGGTTTCTCCATGTTTCGGGAGATTATTTGTTTCACAAACTAAATCCATATTGATACTTCCGATAACCGTAATCATTTACTAGCCCCCTTGACTGATTCTCGTATGATTAATTGTGGGGAAACATATTCATCTAACCGATCGATTGTGTTTCCATCGATTTGTTTGATTAGCATTTCCGTTGCTCTTGATCCAAGCTCATATATATTTTGGGCGACTGTGGCTAAGCTCGGATTCATCATTTCTCCCAAGCTAATTCCATCAAAGCCCATTATTTGTACCTGATCAGGAATACGGATTCCTAAAGAATGAGCCGCTTTTATGGCGCCAATGGCTGATATATCACTGCATGCAAATATGGCATCAATCGTTTCATCTTTTTGTAATAGATTCTTCACGATTTTCTCAGATTCCTTAAATTCAAAAGGACAAGGAACAACCGTAATAGAGACCGAAGTCTTTGAAATCGCTTTCACAAATCCTTTTAAACGATCTTCTGCCGGCCTTAATCCTTCCGGCCCTCTTAAGCAAGCAATATGGCGCGCATTTTGTTTGATTAAATACTCTGTGCCAAGCTGCGCTCCTTCTTCATTCCTTGTCATAACGGTCGGAAAACCGCTCCCGATCGGCCGGTCCAATGCGACAATTGGCACATTCAACTGCTCATAATATTTCTTCTCCAACTCACTAGTCGCCAGAATCATACCAGCAACATATTTCCTCGATAAGGTTTCAATATAATTCTTTTCTTTCTCTCCCTGCTCATCAGAATTGCATAAGATGAGCGTGTATCCATTGGCAACAGCCACATCCTCTACAGCTCTAGCCAGCTCAGGAAAGAACGGATTCATAATATCAGGAATGATAAGCCCGATTGCCTTCGTTTGTTTCGTGTTGAGCGACCTAGCAATATGGCTTGGCTGGTATGCCAGTATCTCGATGGCTTCTTCTACCTTCTCGCGTGTTTTCTCGCTGACATATCCATTATTAAAGTAACGGGATACAGTCGCTACTGAGACACCAGCTCGTTTGGCAACATCTCTTATCGTAGTCATATATCACCTCAATAACCAATTTGTGTAACCGGTTACATATAACTTACACGATTATTTTAATAAATGTCAACAATTTTAGAATATTTTTCAATAACCTGTAATCCTCTACTTAACAAGTTATTAAAGGATGATGAATGACTATTTTTAAAGTTAATGTGAGACAAAGAATATCTTATCAATGCTTGGTGTCGATCTTCTTTCCACACATGAGGAGTCAACAACCAGAAATAGAATCATTTCACTTAAAAAGAGACATGAAAAAAGATGGAGGAAAAAACGTTTCCATTCCATCTTTTTGTGCTAATGTATTGTCCAAGTGAAAGAAAGTCTGAAAGTTCATACCCCTGTATAAAGTCTGATTCTGAAACAAAGAGAATTGAACATATGGTGAAATGTTTAAGATGTAGCATACCTGATCGATTAGCAAGGTGTATATATGAAATGTCTAAACTGAAGGTCCATCACAATACAAAAAGAGACCTTTGGAGGCGCATGCTGGATAGAGCAACACCTACAAAAAGTCCCTAGCACTTAGTTATTGATAGAATTCTTCATAACCAGTTTAACAAAAGTAATTCATTATAAACCCCTGACCCTTTACAATGAGAATGTATACGCAATCCCATGCGGAACATCCTGTGAAACGAGATTTTTCGGGTGGTGACAGGCACTATCACTCAATTTCCATTTCACTATTTTCATCATCAATCGATTTCAGCCTCTTTAACCACTTCTCAACTGAACCATCCTTAAACAAACTCAGCAGCGTGCCCTCACTGAATCGATCCGCACGAATGGCCCCCATCATTAGCGCTAGAATACATTGAGCATCCAGAGAATCCACGTCATGCATACTAGCACTAGCCAATGTAAGACCCTTCCTCTCTAGAATGGATAGATAATCGGTCAATTCATACTCTCGATGGCTTGAGGAGAATTGATAAAACTCTTTGACAAATGAATCGACAAGCTCTTTATAATGGACAAATGGCATATGAATCGGATTTTCCGCTGTGCCATCGTTTTCGTTATCAATCACCCATTCTCCGAAGGAATCGGCCTCGCTTATTTTTCCTATATATTTTGTTAGTACGTGAAACTTACCAGGAGAGCTTTCACTTTTATTAAACTTGCACCATTCATCGTAAATAGTACGGAGCTCATGATCTAAATAGGTTAAGGCCTTCTCTCTCAAAATATCTGGAACCCCATAATAGGCTTCCGCAATAGCCCCAGTAATGGCTGCCAGCGTATCACTGTCACCACCAATGGAAATGGCCGTCCGAATGGCATCTTCAAACGAGGCTGATTCTAGGAAAGCTACAATCGCCTGCGGGACAGTGCCTTGACATGTCACATCAAAGGTATAGGTGCCTCTGATCTCATCCATCGTAAAATCCAATTGATAATAATCTCTGTTAATCGAATGTCGGATTTCACTTTTGGTGTATCCATGTTTTGCCATAAAAATAGCCATCGCTGCAGCTTCGGAACCTTTCATCCCCTCATCATGATTATGCGTTGTCTCGGTGATAATCCCGGATAATCGTCTTACCTCCCTCTCCGTTCTTGCGAATAAGCCCACAGGACTTATCCGCATCGCCGCTCCGTTCCCAAAACTGTTATAAGGTTCAGGACTATCTTTGAAAATCCATTGCGAAAACTTCCCGCCAAAACCACAATTCGGATACATGCGCCCTAATCTCTGCATACATGTAACCGACATTCGGTTAAGGAGTGAGTCATATTCAGAATCATCCTCCATTGCGGTAGAAGACTGAATAACTTTCTCCGTCTCCATAAGGGCTTTTGCAATGGCAAGCGTCATAATACTGTCATCTGTCACCCGACAATCCTCATGAAAGAGTTCAAATTCCTTGCTTTTATGATTATTAAATTCAAAACGTGATCCAACAATATCACCTATAATGGCTCCAATCATCCGTTATCCCTCTTTTTCTCATATTCGTATTAGTATGCATATTTTCACGGAAAACTTACATCAAGCAGTTACCTTCTATTAATATATTAATATAATTAAATCCCCTTACATAATTTCTAGTAAAGGAATTAAAAAATAGCTACAATATTAATGAATACCATCATAAAAAGATCTCTACAATCAAATGTGATACGTGTTCCTTAGATTCTCATCTTTAACTTTTTGCGTACACATCATTACAAAGTTTTTGGTTTCGGATATGTTAGTTCATTGTAACTAGGATACTTCGATGATAAAAATAGCTGATTGTGCAATTGACTCCTTTACTAACAGATCCATGAAAAGACACATTCCTGGATGGGAACTTATTTTCAGGATTGATATTTCCTGATGGAATATGCTTTCGTACGGAGTTTCTCAAAAAACATATTTCAAACCGAAGCAAACGAGGTATTAGTATAGTAAACAACTATTTAAGGCATAGGAGGCGTTCATAATGGTGAAAAACATAGTTGGCTCGTTATTAATTGGTTTAATGGCGGACATTCAAATCATTATATATGCATATATCACCTATTGCATCCTGTATACGAATCTTTTTGAAGAAGGAAACGCTCTTATTCAAATGGGGATTGGCCCCTATTTCACCTCCCATCTGCAATGGGATGAATATGCATGGATTTTTATCGCATATAGCCTAATTGGTCTTGTCGCTTTCTTCATATATCGTTTATTCACTTACAGAATGGATGATTTAACGACCAGAATTAATATGTCCCTCTCCATACTGGTCGTATCCTATGTTTATATTGCTTACCCTATTGTACCCTTCCAATCCCTTATAAATCATTGCCTGATAATCACATTGACACTCATCCCGTTAGCTGTCGCAAGACTGATCTATGAATGCGTGACCCGCGAACAGTTAGTCAATGGTAAAATATATCGTTCTACTAAACCTCACCTTCATCTCGTATAAAGAACACAAAAAAGGTTGCTTCCAAGCAACCTTTTAATCTTAATAAACGCATACTCAATAAACAATGATGACTAAGTAACCTATCTATCATCGTTAATGCGCTACACTCCTCTGTAGCAGTTTATAAACAAAAACCGGGGGCTGACTCCCCCAGTTTTAATCGGCTAAGTAATATTCTAGTACGGCTTCTATTTTCTCTGTGTTTTTTGAAAAAGTGACTTCGTGAATCTTAACCCCTTGATGCATCCCCTCTAATTGTTCGATGTACTCATTTATCTGGCTGCAAACGTCGTCTTTAGTCACTCCAACAAATTTGTGCTTCAACAACTCTCTAACAGCCACGTTGCTCACCTCCTTCTATGTTTGTTTTAAAAGCTTAATAACCCCTTCTCTTTATAGTATTCCCCCTTATGAACAAGATCTACCTAGCAATATATTGGAAGGATTACAGTAACTGTAAGGATAGAAAACCATGATTAGAATAGAAAGCGAAAGACCCAAGTAAAACCGACCATGACACAGACTTTAGCACTCTAGTTTACCTCTATTAAAAGCTATATTAAAAAACTCCCCATAGGGCAAACAGATTAAAAATATAATCTGTCTGCCCTATGGGGAGCATATCTATTATGGTGTAATTCAATTCAGCACATGTTCATATCCGTTGAGTTTTATTCTTGTTTGTCTTCAAATATAGAAAGCTCTTCAAACCAATCCTCGGGAGGTTGCTTAGGGAAACCTCGTCTAATGTAATCTTTCCCGCCATCCACTGAAACTTTTCCGCAGGAACAGGTTTTAAAATCATGTCGGTACGTGGACTCAATTACTTCTCCGCACGTTTTACATTTAGCAGCATTCTTGATGATAGAGTTCATTTTATATGACCTCGCTTTTATAGGATACTTCCATTATATATGTGAGAAAGATGGCGAAGGTAATAACTTGCTTAATCACTTTTTTATAACCCTTGCACCATGCCGCCTCGTGATTCCATATCTGATGCATAAAGTTAATAGCCATTGTGTCATCCAGCGGGATGAGATGTGGATACTAGTGAATCATGATAACATGAAACAGCATTTAAATTTTACCGAGGAGTTTTTAAAGCGGCTACGCTGGGAGTGATTTTACTTGCAGATGCTGGGGGTTTATGAGAGGAAGCTTTAGTAATTAGCCTAAGAAATAAGTTTAAAGCATCTCTTTAAACTTATTTCTTAGAAAAATCATATTCATCTCGTGGATTTAGTACAAAGTCACAGCCTCATTAAATTTCTTATAGAGAAAATCTTTATTCAACATAAAACACGTTTCCCGCTTATCTTCAAGAAATCGTTCATATACACCACCAGCATTTCCTTTAGGGGCAATAACAAGCTTATATTCACCATTTATATCAGAAGACGCTGTAGGAAGAAACTCGATATTTTTTTCATCAATGGCCTTTTTTATCATGTTGTATGTTTTGCCGAAATCCTCTACTTCATCAGCAGAAAACGTTACTTTAAATATTCTATCTAATATTCTGTCGCCATTCTTTAATTCCTGACCATCCTTTAGCCCGATATATGCAATATAAATAAAAGTTACTTCTTCAAAAAATCTTTTCCACTCAGAATCCTCCCATGGAGATGTGAAATCTGAAATCTGCAAGGTACTAAAAGTAGCTTTCTCAAGAGGTGTATTATCCTCCCTAATCGGGATGTTTTTTATAAGGAAATTTGATTTACTAAATACTTCATGTTTTATAGAAAGTTCACTATCCTTACCAACGACCCTATCCGACACCATCTTACTCACATTTTTAGGTATTCCTTTAGCTTTGTCTCTTTTAATAAATTGATTTAGAATATTCATTTGACTCATGCCTTTATAAGGCTTTAATTTATCCCAAACAAACCCTTCCGGTGTTACAAAATCAATTGACCTTTTTTCTCTCTGTATCCCTTGCACATGATCTCTTAAAACACCACGAAAAAAAGAATTTTTTAGAGAAAACGCTCTTGTTGGAGCAGGAACAGGAGAGTTAGGTTGTACCGCGGTTTGTCCTTTTTGACCTTTGGTAGCTGCTCCTAAAATTACGGACTGACCCTCAGATAATTCGTGGGCAAGGCCATCTACAACCATCTGTTTTATTGAATAAAAATCGTTTCGTATAATTGGTTCATCTATAGACATATCATACAACTGAAAATCACGGATAATAAAATCTTCATACGGGGCATCTTTTACATATTCATACCAAATAATTAGTAGTTTTCTGTTCTTGGAAATAAGCCTACTAAATTCAAATTCTTCATGTATTATCTTCTTGTAGTTAATCATGCTTAAGGAGATTCGCTCCTTCGCAGACCAAGATCCATCTCGAAGTTTATTAAAGCCGGATACCTTTAATTCAATCCCCAACTCATTGAAATCAGCTTCACAGCGATTATTAAGTTGATAACCATAGAACCCGGTTTCAACAACTTTACCCAACCTCCCCTTATCCTTGCTATTTCCTTGAAGTATATTTTGCTTGTCTATTTCTTTAAAACTTTTTCCAATAATATCTTTAGTGTAATTTAACAATTGTTCTTCTGAAGTAAATTTGACACAAGATTCCAGTCGTTCATCTTTCTTTAATGCACGGAGTATTTCATTTGCAATCAATCTAACAACTGGCACGGTTGAACTCGCTCCAAATTGACGATATGCTACAACATCTGATACTGGAATGACAAATTCATCAGGAAAACCTTGTAAACGAGCACATTCCCTTGGTGTCAATCTCCTTGGATTTCTCCCATTTTGGGACATTATCAGTATATTGGGGTTTTGGATATAATCGGAAAGTAAGGGCCTAGTAATAGAATTTAAATCTGCCAACCTAGCATGTAGCTTGGGATGTCGATGTCTTTGCTGAATATGGAGCCACTGCTTATCAGATAGGGTATACTTCTCATCAACATAATCTTCCAGGATAGTTTTAAGAGCTGGCCCCTGTTCAGGAATATGCGGAAATTCAAAGTTATACGCGTCTTTTAAACCAACAATATATACTCGGTTTCTTTCTTGGGGCACCAATCCTTTGGCATTTATTAGTTGATGAAAAGTACGATATCCCAAACCTTTAAATACATTTATCATTTCATTGATGTGCTTATCATGTGAATGAGAGAGTGAGCCGGTTGTTTCAACCAATAATGCACGGGGTTGCTTTGCCTGAAGAATACGAGTTATTTCATATAATAACGTACCATATTTTACAATCATCTTTCCGTTTTTGATTGAACTATGCGCCTGAGCAGGAAGGCCTGTAATCAATATGTCGTGATCAGGAATATCATATTCATTGATATCACAGATATCACCATAAGGACGTTCACCAAAATTCAATTCATAGGTTTTTTGATTTTTCTCATCAATCTCACTTGAGAAAACACAATCTGCTCCGGCCTGTTCAAAAGCTAGACGCATTCCTCCTATACCTGCCATCAAATCGATGAATTTTACCATTTGATCCAACCTCCTAATTCTAATCAAAAATCCACTTTTTATAAGTTATCATATTTTAGAAGATTAAAATTAAATTCATATAAGCATGATTATTAACAATGTTTTTTTCGCCCCTATTATCCTCTATCACCGCTAAGGCTTTTACCTCATCTTTTAAAAATGAGATTGCGATTCATAACCAAATGGTGCATTCACTCTGTGTTTGAGGTATTCATTAGCTGTCTAAAATTTGTTCTTTAATGTATATCTAATATTCATTTTGCTCCTTTAGGTATAGACTATTAAAGCTGAAACTTCTTTTTTAATATTCCCATTAATAAATGCGCACCAACTCACAAAACATTGGTATATTTCAAGTTACTGGAATGATTAAATTTCACAAAATCATATCATTCGACTCTATAATCAAAAAATTCCAATAAACCAATTGTATCCGTATCAACATTCTTAAACTCAAACCTCAAGAGAAACACTACAAAGGCCTGAGCACTAAAATCTGCACAGGCTAAATAATTATGTTATTTTAACTTTCGCAATAAAATTTAATCTCTAATTCCTTAACCACCCATACTCACCAAACTGTAAGTATCGTGGAGATATAGGATCGGCATAAGGCAGAACATTCTTTGCTTCATATCTTCCATATTTATACTACGTAAAACTCATATAAATTCTTGTCAAGCTCACCTATATAAATTGAAGGTTTACCTTTATATGTTAGATAAACGTTTTCTTTCGCTCTCGTCATCGACACGTACAATAATCGACGATAAATATCAATATTTTGCTTCATTTCATCATCTAGCAGATTTTTAGTATAGGGGAATTTTTCACTTAACCCAGTAATAATAACGTAATCAAATTCCAACCCTTTAGCACCATGCATTGTCAATACTTTAATACCAGGTGTTAAAACACTTCCCTTGTCTTCATGAATAATTTCTGATGGCAGCTTATTTATGTACAAGCTCTTACGCCAATTATCAAGCTTATAGTGTTCAAATACTAAAACACCAATTATCGGATCCCAGCCATCTAACTTTGATTGATGCTGAATTTCTTTAATTATTTCCGCTACTAAGTTATTTTCAAATTTAAATGATTTTGCTTCTAAAACTGAAGGGAGCATTCCAGATTTTTCGGCATCGTATTCTTGGTAAAGATCTTCTTCCGAAAGAGTGGAATCATGTTGTAACAATGAATTTGCTAAATCCATAATTTCTTTCGTACTCCTGAAAGCACCATTTAATACTTTCGTACGTCCACCTAACACGTTAATGCCGACGCTCTTCCAAGTGAAATCTGTTTTATAAATTTTCTGTCCTAAATCAGCTGCAACGACTAACCCTTTATGTGCAGATTTTCGTAGTGTAATTAATTGAATCTCAGCGAGATCCTGGGCTTCATCAATGAAGATATAATCATAATGGAACTTTTCATTTGCTTCTTTTATATGACGATTTAATACATTCGCATAGTCTGACCAACTATATCTATTCTTACGTTTCAAGCAAGCATCCCACTTCTCTAGTATCTCATACACCTTTTGACGATCGGCTGCTTGAAGTGCTGTACCACGACCCGTACGTTTAATTTCCTTATATTCTTTAAATGATTGAATTCCTTTATTTTTAATCCAATTGAATTCCTCGATTAAAAACTTTTTGTATTTTTCATTATTATAAAAACGATGGGTACCGGTTAACCCTTTATAAAATGCATCAAAAATAGCCTTTTGTTCAGGTGGCTTATCATAACCAAGTTTCGATAAAATACCTCTTGCCCAGCTATGATACGTTGATATTTGAATATTTGTAGAATCATATCTAATACCCCTTCCAACTAATTCTTCTTGCAAATATTCTTTTATATAGCTTTGTAATGTCTTATTGTATGTAATAAACAAAATTTTACTATCGGTATCTTTTTCAATAATATTTTGAAGCTTCATCATCAGTACAGTCGTTTTACCACTACCAGGGACACCCTTCACTAAAATATGCTCACCTTTTGAGTCTACCGCGTCCATCTGTACTGGGGTTAAAGTTACTTTTACCATGATTTCACCCTTCTAATCAAACAAATTATTCAACTGATTTCTTAAGTTTTCCGCTTTCTCTGCACGGGATTTCCTTGGATTCCCACCACGTCGAATAGATATATTAATTGGTGTCTGATGCTCATTTTTCTTTATCGATGAATCAGTGTCAACTACAATAATTAAATTTGTCAGCATTTTCAACTTAGCTAATAATTCTCTATTCATCTCTGCTAAACTCACTTTCATGACAACGATCTTGAAACGGACAATATTTACAATGGGAACCTGCATTTGCAAATTGATTCGACTCAGTTACTTCTTTACCAAATAAATGAAGTTGTTTTAAGTTATCCGCAAATCTTATTCCATTAATGAGGAGTTCCCCTGTTTGATAATTCCAACCTTCTCCACGTTCTGCTAAAATTCGTTTCTTGGTATCACTCCAGTGTGGATACATGCTAGATACAAGAGCCCTAATATCTTCTTTTGATAAATTGCCTTGTTTATTATTTGTAAAATAATTTAATTGAGAGATTAATTTCTCATATATATACCGGTGATGATAATTCGTTTCGAAACTAGGTGTCTTTTGTAACATATAGCTTAACACCATACGTTTTTTACAATATTTTCTTGTGAATTCGACTAAAGGTGTTACCTTTGGCTTGTTAACCTCTATTTCAACTTCTTCATAGTCAATCCCACTCAACGCGTGAACGTCTGCATTTTCTTTTGCTTTCTCAGATGCCTCCGTAAGATCTAACAAATCTAAATAAAAGGACCTTTTCAGACCGTGCTCTGACCCTAAATTGGTAACAATGGAAAACTTAATAGACGAAGCATTCAACATGATTACATATAATAAATATTTTGTAATCGCCGCATCGTATATTTTTCGTCTTTGAATGAAATGAATATATTGTCCTTGGTGTTCAGGTGCTTTTTTATAGAGGATATCCATTGAATTACTGTTAAAAGGCCAAGTTACCAAATTTTGCGATAGCGGTAATGCTTTGTTGTCTAAAAACGCTAAATGAACAGACTGGTTCTCGATAAATGGTAGAATATCACCATCCTGCAATGAAACGATTTTACTATCTATTAAACTTTCGCCAAATAACGAGTTATCATTGTTAGCCAGTTCCTCACTTAAGAAAAACCTCAGCCCTTGAATTAAATCTTGCCGATCGAAATTATCAAAATCACTATTACCCATATCTTCGAATACACGTAGTAATTCCTGTGCAACATTAATTTCCTCTTCAATTTCGATTTTTGGAATAATCTCCTCGTTTAGATGCTCCACTAAACGGATTACATAATCTTTAACCTGAATCGTACTTTCAGAAGAAAAAATGTCCTCATAAAGCTTCTCAATTGCTTTTAATACTTCATAAATTCGCTCTAAATTTTCGAAAGTAATGTCATAGTATGATAGAATACGATTTTTATAAATATATACTTCATTGTCATCGGTTACTTTAACATTATCTGGTGTTAGTGCTTCTTCTAAAAGTTGTTTTTCCTTCATGATACTCATAATTTCTTGTTTCCACTCCGCGAAGCTTACCTTCCCAACTAGTCGCTCACGCAACTTTGATAGGTCCCTCACTAAATATCGCGATGAAATATCTTGAACATGAATATATCCGAGTGAAAAAATACGCATCAGTATGTCAACACTAAGTTCCTCTCGATCTATAAATTGTTCCGTCTCTTCATTAAATGTCGTTATACTCAAAGAGTGTAAATCTAGTAAAAATTGACCGATTGGGTAATCTTTTAACGTAAGTTGCCTCAATGTACCCATATCCTCAACTTGAGAACGTACCTCTCGAGCACGAGGTGAAATGATAAAATCATGCACTTCTTTTTCTGATCGCATTTCGTTCTGGATATACTGTTTAAATTGGTACATATGATTAAATTCTAAATATTTATCCGGCATATCCGTTAAATCTAATTCAAAATTCCCTTCACAAATATATAGGAACTTTTGTGCAATCTTATTTAAGAATGGTCTTCTTTTACTAACAGGCATAAATTTATTTTGTTCCTTTTCTAGAAACACATCAACTACTTCAAATACCTTCTTATATTCATGCTGATAATTAATCAAATGAATAATTTCAAAGCCCGCAGCCTGTAAAGCATCAATAATTCGCTGCTGAATAGGTGTAATGAAGTAAAAGCCATGAAGCACAATTCTTTTATTGCTTATATATTTTCTAGCAAGCTTGCTTGCAACCGTAAAAAGTTGTCCTTCTTCCATGTCCCCAGCTATCGGTAATATATTTGCGCTTTGCCGCTCACTATCCTGATATAATAAATCACAAAAAATTTTTATAAACATATTTTCGATATTTTTAGTGTTTGATGCCTGTAATTGCCGCCCCCAATTTTCAAATGCTTTATATGTATCATCTTGCTCAAGCTTTTCCCATACTTTTAAAGCCAAGCGTTCCTCGTATACAACTGATTGTCCTAGCTTTTGTTTAACGGTCTTTGATGTTTCACCAGCTTCTATAAACATTCTTAAAGTCCTTAATAAAACATCCTTATTTTTCGTAACCGCATTATAAATTTTAGGATTTTCATGTGTGTTTTCTTCATTAATTTCACGTAATACTTGAGAAATGAGAGTATATTGCTTTAATTGCGTTTTACTGCTATACCATGGCCAAGTATCATATGAATTACTCTTTGAAATGTCACAGCCAACCATACTTAATATTTGGGCAAATGTTAATATAGGTGCTGTGATTAGTCGATTATCTTCAGCCATATACATCGTAATTCCACTTCGCAATGTTGATGTTGCTGTTATATGAAGAACATCACTATAATCATGAAATAGTGATTGTGGTTCAAATAGTTGATCGACAGTCGCATAAGTCAAAACACTCTGTGACCACATCATTTCGCCCTCCTTTAATTAAATGAAACCATGATGATGGGTTTTGCTCATAACAATTTTTTACAAAGCCTTTCATATCAAAAATGGCAAGACACTCTTTCGCCCTTGTTAAAGCTACATATAAATTTCGGGTTTCTTCTTGTACTAGCTGTGGAATCTCATTTTGTCGCATTTCTTCAAAATGCTCCGCAATATTGGTGAATTTATCCGAAGGCTTATAATACCAGCTGTATTGAATACTACTTGTATCAAGTTTATTTGAATCAATCTTTTTGTCATTTTTAGCATCAATCTCATTGTTATCAGCCTCAGCCTTGACAATAATTTCACAATTTCTAGGTGATTTATAGACAAATCGATCTTTTACATAAGGTAATATAACAGTATCAAATTCTAATCCCTTCGATTTATGGACTGTCATTACTTTAATGTAGTCCTTTCCAAAATCTGCATCATTTAAATCTGCCTCATCCTCACGCGCATTTGTAGTGACCTCAATTCTTAACCAATTATAAAGTGAATACAAATCAACCTGGTTATTTTGCACTGTGTTTGCCATTAACGTTAAAATTTTTTCTATATTTAAAGTATATTGCCTTACCGTCTCTTTACTCCCTGTTTGCAAAAATAGATGTTCGGCATACGGCGTATTTTGTATAAATTCATTTAATACAACTAGACCTGGTGCTAGCTTGAACTGCTTGCTAGCCTCATACCATGTAGATGGTAATTCAAATTGGATGTTTTCCATTTCATAATATTGCGTCATTTCTATCGGTGGTAAAGTAAAAGGCTTACAAAACGCTGTCTGCGCTAACTCAAAAAGTGCAATTTTATCATCAGGATATAACCAAGAATACAATAAAGCTAACATATCTTTTGCTGCAGATGACTTAAATAATGTTCCGTCCTTAACAATTTGTAACGAAATATTTTGCTGTTCACATGTCTCATTTAAAAGCTCGTATATGCTACTTACTTTTGCATTCGTACGTACTAAAATAGCTAGTACACGCACCTCTTTCGGATCTTTACGAGGACGTTTGCTCATTTCATTAAATAATCTAACAATAGCATCTGCGTTGACTTCTTTATGGCACTCAATATAACTTTTAGCAGCCGAACTTTTAGCCTTTGTTGGAATAAGCCTTCCACTTTCAGAAAGGTGACCGTTTTTCTTCCAGATATCAAAAATATCCTCAAGGTTATTTAAGACATCAGCTGCAGTACGATAGTTTTTAATTAATTGTGCAACCTGAACACTTCTGTTGGACCCAGCTAAATATTTTTTTAATAGGTCAAATGCAGTGACATTTGCTCCACGGAATCGATAGATTCCTTGTTTAATATCTCCAACAACTAACAAATAAATCCCAGCTTTAACTGCCAGGTTGGCAATAAATTCGATTTGTAAAATATCCGTATCCTGAAACTCATCGACAAATAAATATTTAAATTTTTCCCCTAAACTCTCCATCGAAACATTGCGTTCAATTAGTAGACGTAAATATCTTGTTAAATCCGATAGCCCTAGAACATCCCGCTCTTGTTTGTAACTTGTTAATTGTTTCTCTACTTGTACCAACGTATGAACAACTAATTGCTCAAAGGGGTTTTTAGTTACATTGCTTATTAGGTCTTCAGCAAAAACACCTTTTTGCTCGACTTTTTTGGAGAATTCCTTTATAAACTCTGTAATTTGATAAAACTCAATTCCTTTAAAATCTTCATCTCTTATGTTTTTCTCAGTAAATGTGTTATGAACTTCCATATCAATGAACTCATTCTTTTTAGCAATTAGCTGTGAAATTTTAAAATCCTGCCCAAGGCCAATTTGATGGCCATATTCAACCAATACAAATTTCGCAAATGCTGGAATGGTCATTATTTTCATCTCTCTTAGTTCGTCCAAGTATTGCAAATAGCGGCTTTCACTTGTTATTTTAAACATATGTAAGAAACGCTTCCTTAAGCTTTCTAAAATGTTATTCGCCGCTTCATTTGTAAATGTAATCATTGCAATTTCATAGACGTGTTCCACAATCCCCATATTTAATAAATAAAGTGCTCGTGATACTAGAGTATACGTTTTTCCAGATCCAGCCCCTGCCATAACTGAAATATCTATATCCGTCATAGCATGTTCTATTCTATATTGCTCTACATTAAAGTTTGTTTGCGTCTTATCATTAAATAAATGCTCATACCGTTCAAAGTTTTTACCATCCACAATAACAATATTCTTTGGCAAATTATGTTCATAGTAGTAATAAGTAATGCCACGCTTAAGCCATTCATCTACTAGAGAGTCTACCTCTTCTACAGTTTTCTTACCGATTTCTAAAATAGAATGCTTGGCTTTTATAGGACTTTCTGGCGATGACTTCTTCCTTAGAGGAACACTCTCTACAAAATCATCAAATTGTTCGCATTCCTCATCATCAATTAAATTTTCAATCGATTTGCTATTTTCTAACAAATCATATACTATCTTCACATCATCTTCACTATATAAAATAAACGTTGCGCCAGATGCGGTGGTTAAAAACTTTCGATTTCCCTTATAGTTGGTACCAAAATAAATCAACTCAAAATTATTTTGACCAACATTTTTTCTATACTTTTCTTGCTTCATTGCCTTCATATGTTTACCACCACTGAATAGCTGTAGCCCTAGCCTTTTTTGACCCTTACTAAGCAAAATGTCCGTTTTACCTTTTAAGTCAAATAAATAGCTAACTTTCACTTCATCAAATAATCCGCTTTCTTTTAATAAAAAATAAAAATGCAAATCTCTAACTAATGAACGATAACCTTTCATCAAAGCCGTCATTTCACAAAAGTAATTATTGTTTTTTATGCAATGCTTTGACAGATAATAATCTTGAAACTGCTGCAACGTCGGTAAATCACCAAGTTTCAAAATTAGTAAATATAGCTCCTTTATTAAAAGCGGCCTTCTTTTTTTAAAGCTTTTATATTCTGCACGCTGAAACACTTCTTCTTTATAAAAAGCTGTTAATTGTTTTTCTATGTAAGTTGAAGATTTGAGTTTTGATAAAACTTGCTTCATGTCAAAATTATTATAAAAATCGCTCATAACAACCTCCTTAAATACAAGCCTACCCACTATATTTTAACTAGTTATTGAATACTACTATTTTATCGTATATATGAATTTATTCCAATCGGACATCATACTATTAACCTATATCCTGTGATATAATTATCCCTTTTCTACAAATCAGAAAAGTTCGCTTAATTTGAAATACAAAAGAGGGTCAAAAAGCCTTATTATCTAATAAAGCCTAGCCCACTGACACTTCGATGAAGGATATCACTATCAACACAAGGAGTCGGAAATGTACGACAAATTGAGACATACATCAACTATTACCATACAAGCGCATTAAAGCAAAAATCGGTTGGATGAGTCCGGTTAAATACCATCTTCACACCAACCAACTACCTGTCTATTCATAATTCTTAATTTTTTGTGGTTACCTCAATGTCAGGAAATCTTTAAAAATTTGTTGTGGCAAGTTAACAAGTAGTTTTTACTAGCATTACCAAGTCTCTTGCGTTTCAAAGAGAGTTTATGCCCCACATTTAGGTGAACGGGGTAAATTCAATCTACCCCTTAATTACTAGGATCGAATTACTCAGTTATTTTTCCTGGTAGTTCCTCTATTACTTCGACGATAGGTGTATCATACCCAACTATTAATATTCCTTTAAGAGGTAACTTTAATCTGTCACTTGAATATAGTGCATCAAAAAACTTGCACACTTCTTCAAAATTATAATTAAGCCTATTTGTTGTTCTATACTCATTTAGTACTGCTATAGTCAAATACTCTACGTCTTGCATCATACAGGCTTGAAATAAATCTTTTAAAAATTGGTTATTCAATACTCCTCTACCAGCTTCAACTTCAATAACAGATCTTAGCTCTTCATTGTATGCATCGGCACGAAAAGATTTTTCTAATACATTATTTCTTCCAAATAAAACTGGTACTTCGATATACTTTCCATCGACATTATGATTTCCTTCTACTTTATAACCTAATTGTAATAATCCTTCTTTACATTCTTCTAATATATCATTGCTCTTATATCTTTTATTCGTAGATGCAATTGTAATTGTCATTTCCGAAAAAACTTCAACAACACACTCTAAGAAATCCGGCAACCTATTATTCTTAGGATAATATTGATAATTTACTGTCATAGTACTACTTCTCCCTCTTTTAATGTTAGACTATATTTTATTTATATTATTTAATAAATTGACATCTATTTGATTACGTTGTTGCAGAGTGATAATACCACCTGCTAAACATAAGGGTGGTCTTCGATTTCTTATATTAGCTCTTTGTTTTACAACTTGAATATTAAAGAATCCATAGATGACAGAAATAATAGCTTCATGATACCTAGTAATCGGCAATCTCACCCCCATTTTCCCCCTATGACTCGGGTAGTTTATCTCCTCTTGTCCTATTAACCAATAGATTATTTCTACAAATTGATCTCCAGTATAATTCTCTTTATCTATAATGATATTAAAATCAAGATTGGCCCTTGCAGCCAAACCATTATTTAATATATTCAATAATAAATCACTTAACTCTATAGCTCTATCTAATCTTCTATTAATTGGGAGTGACAAGATATCATGCTCAATAACATCAATAATATCCCCATGTGACAAACTTTTTCCGTTTAGGGTAAGCCTATAGTCACCAATAGCCTTATAAGTTGGATATTCTAAAATAAGGTTAGCAACATCACATGGGGGTTGATATACTAGGGAATAATCTTTAACCGTTCCAACAATGTTCGCATAATTTTGTGTCATCGTATTAACAACTAAACTATAAGGCATAACATAATCACTCCTTCTAAGATTAATTCAAAATAAATAACGCAGAATTATAAAAACACACTACCAAAATAACAGAATATTATTTTTTTGTATATGTAATTTCAGTAACTTCCATACACTAACAACCATTGGAGACTGTTAACATTATTTTATTCTATCGTTAATCTAAGCTCCTTAAGTTCTTCTCACTAATCGGTCCTATATAAAGGTTTGTTATAGTAATATTCGGAAGAAACCTCCCAGTGCCATAATAATATCTAAAAGAAAAACGGCCTGCGCTCTCTAAGATAAAGAACTCAGGCCGTCTAAATCATTTGGTCCACTTAAAAGAAAATCATAGTATCCTAAGAATCAGCCTCAATCCCCAATTCATCTAGCCTTCTCCACAAACTCTCCATCGCCTTTTTCTTATCATAATAGAACTCTCTGCCTCGAACTCGCCAGAATTTCCAGCCGACCCGCTCTAGATTGTATTGGCGCTGCATGTCCTCTTCCCATTTCTCAGGTCCATGCCATCTCTCGCCATCACATTCCACCGCAAGTCGGTCTCTCAGTCCTTCAATGACGAGGTCAATGCGGTATTGGCCTACTTTGACCTGTGGCTGGACTTTATAGCCTCTGGCCACAATCATACGAAGCACTTCGACCTCAAATGGAGAATCACATTTGTCCTCTAGATTCTCTAGTGTGTCGTTCACTCTTGTCGGGTTCTTGCAGTAGCTCAATAATTTGTAGCGGTAGCAATCCTTCTTCAGCTCATCTAATTCGACTGAGTGATAGAGCCTCATTTGATTTCGCGCACGGCTTGCGGCGACGTTGAAGGTTTGCTGCTGGTCTTTCTTGGTCATGGCCATGAAGCGTCGATTACCGGCGATTACCATGGACAGGAAGATAATATCCCGCTCGTCACCTTGGAGGCTATAGGCATTTCCGCAGATGATTTTTCTGTTTACGAATTCACTTTCCGGAATGGTTGCCCGGATTTTATTCTCGATGAGCGCGGCCTGCTTATTCCCTTGCAGGGCAATGACCCCAATCGTTTGACCATCATATTTCGGGTCAGCGAGCATGCTTTCGATATCTTCGACGATTCTGTCCGCTTCCGGTTCATTGACCATATTCGTTCCTTCTGAGGGGTATCCGTCCTCTACTCTTATCGCCATCACTGGCGGCTCGATTTTTTCATTATCAAAGGGAAGTCTTAACGGAATCATTTGGCCTCCGTAGCTTAGATCATTCGAGAATTGAATGATCTCCGGCACGCAGCGGAAATGCTCCTTCAGCATCAAGCGGCCGTTCTTAGGGAAGATTTGATCCGCGATTTCATACAGAGAAATTTTATGATCAAACAAGCGTTTGTTCGGAACGCCGTCTAAATAACGATTAATCAACTCTTCAATCTCTGCATCCTTCGTTCCTATTCCATAAGGGCTGATTTGCTCGTCATCCCCGACAACGACCACCTTTTCCCCGCGCAGAAGCACAGGGACAGACATGATGTCACATTGACTGCTCTCGTCAAAAATAATGACATCAAACTTCTCATTGCTAATTGGGAAGTTTTCCAGGACCTGATTGACCGGCATGATCCAGACCGGGATGGCGGATTGCGCCGTTTCCATTTCCTTACGGGCATCAGCCAAGAACCGCTTATTGTTCCCGGTTCCTTTCCCATAGCGCTTGATGAAGTTTTTCCACGCAACAAGGGCGCGCTTTTGTTCATCGGTGATCCGGTTGATTTGATTCAACCAGGTCGAATTGGACACGATGCTGGTAATCAATTTCTTCTGATAGTCCTGTTCCGCCTTGATATTATTCTCGATGCGCTCGGCCTCAAATTCCTCATTGATGGTCATCCAATCATACAGGGCTTTAAGCTCCCATGCCTTGTGCACCTCTTCAGGTCTTGGCATATCCTTCGATAACGTGCTCATGATCCATTCCGCCGTCTTATGTGCAAGCGTTTGGAATTTGTCATGAAGATTTAAGAATTGAATAACCTCTTCTTTCTTCTCCCTTAAAGCCTCTAGTTCATCCAGCTTCTCATGCCATCTTGAGGCATCCTTATCTTCTAAAATGGTGATAAATGAATCCACAATCGGGTGAACATGTTGCTCCTTTGAAAGCTCGTTCAGCTGCCCGATGTAGGCATGATAGCCTGTTTCCCACTCTTGATAGTTGATGACATCATAGACATGCTCAACGGCTGTTTGCAGCTCCACATAATAGGCATAGCCCAGCCAATTCGGCTGGTTCAGGGATAGACGATTAGCTGTTTCTTTAAAGCCTTCGATTAATTGACCTAGCTTCATGGTCTTTTCATAGATCGAAATTTCTTGATCGATGGCACTAAAGAGACGCTTATCTTCGAGGTCGATATGGGTGCCGCCAATTTCATCGATATTCGCATTCCATGTGCGGACAGCCTCGTCTTTTTTCTTCTTTAAGAGCAGATGCTGCTGCAGGATGTCTATCTCTTCAACTGTTCGAACGGGCTGGCCATTAAGAATAGGCGTCTCCCAAAGATATTTAGCGTTTTTCCCCTTCGTCATCGTAAAAATGAAATTCGGTTTCTTATTCTCCCGCAAGCGTTCGCCAAAAATTAGAATATCGGACTCTAACTCATAATCCGACTTATTCGGAAGAGTAATTTTGTGTTGAATGATTGCCCGATTCATGGTCGTCATTTCCTCATTCAATGCCTTCATGTCACAGAAGAAGGACGTCCATCTTTCTTTGCGTGAGCCTCCAGCCAGATAATCATCGAGGATTTTCTGTGAGGAGGAACCTTCCTCAAAACCATTTTCATAGGTCAAAATCTCCGCAAGCTCCTGCTTTACCTGCTCGGCATAGGCCAGGTCATGAGGAAATTGAACTTTATCAGTAAACGTGATCGCTTGATCATGCTTTTCTTGCAGCTCTTTTCCTGTCGCCAGCCAGCTTTGCATTTCCTCTGAGCTTTTTAGCAGCTGTGATTCCGGGAGAACGGAATCCTTCAAGCAGAGATCCTTTTCATCTAGTGTACCTCTCAGTTCCCATAACTGATTGAATTCCTGTTCGCATAAAGGGAATCCTGTATCTATGGCAACCTTATCTTGAATCCACTGATAATCAACACATTCCTCCGTCAGCATTTGTGCGACATCTGCTTTCGTGACCGGATTTCCTTTATACTCGATGCCTAGCTTCTCGCTTTTGCTGTATTCAAGCAGCTGGTGTTTGAGCCTGGCTTCCTTTCGTCGGCTCTTATCCAGCTCTTCCTTGTCGCGTGCGATTTCCGTCTCCAGCTTTTCCGTCGAAAGATTCCCGAGCTGCTCGGAGATGGTCCGGATGGAGTTCTCGATTTCTCTAAGAGAATCTCTCCCTCCGCCGAGAACCGGCACACATAAATCACGGATTTCCGCCGGGATTTTCTCCTTCAACACTTTCAGCGGATTTTCCTTTTGGCTCGTAATGAGAATCTTCTTCCCATGGGCCAGTAGGTGAGAGACGATATTCGCAATCGTGTGGGTTTTCCCTGTTCCAGGAGGTCCTTGAACCGTCAGACCGTAATTCGTTGCCAGGCGGCGCGCGATTTCCTTCTGCTCTTCATTGGCTGGTAAGGGGAAATATAAATCCGTCGCTACCTTATCCCATTTCAGGCTATTCTCTACCTTATCAAAATTCACTTCATCCCCGACAATGGAGGCAATCGTGGCTGGATCCTGAAAATCCTCCTGCTGCATCAATTCGATGATTTGCTCTAAATCATTTTTGAGGACTTGATTATCCTTTTTCCGAAGAATCAGGACATATTCATCCACATGTCCAACAGGATCTTTAGAAGGATTGATTGGTTCATCCTCCATCGCCACACGGCCGCTCGCATCGATGATGTTCATAAATTGATTCGATAAATCACGAACATCCTCCTCGAACACATCTCTATAGTGCGCGGTTTGACTAATCGATTGAATCTCATCATTATTCGGAAGCGGAATTCCGCTCAGGATGTTCAATTCAAGCTTATAGCCCTGATTCGTTGGCTTCACAATGACGATACCCTTATCGGCATCAAGCTCAATATCCAGCTTTGTCGTGAACAAGGGATGAGAAATGGTTCCCACTTCATGTTTCCATGTAAAGATGGTCTGCCCTAAGAGCAGCTCCAGTCCTTCACCCTCCACCTGGAATTCCTGATGCAGCTTAAAGAAACGTTCATACAGAGCCTGAACGCTTTTCATCCTCGTCATATTAGCCGCCCAATCACTCCAGGCCGCTTTCCACTCGTTAAAAAGTTTAACCCGATTTGACTCCTCATCGAATTTGACTTCTACCTCTGTCTCTCCTTCTGTCATCACCTTTGGATCAGGCATTTTCGGAGAATGCTTCTCGTTATCATACGAGTAGGTAATCCACTCCCTTATAGATTCATCAGGATCCGGAGGCGTGCTATCTTCCTCGCTAATGGTTTGCCGATGTATTTCTAGAATAGCTTCCTCCTCTTCTCCCTCCCCCATTAAAAACACGCCTTCCCCATATTCTTCAAGGGCCGACTTAATCCACGTTTTTTCATACTCTTTATATTCACGGATAACCTTAAAACGCAGGTTATTCACAGCTAATAAATATTCAAACAACTGCTTTGCTTTGTCACTCAATCAAAAGCACCTCTTTATATTTTCATATAGTAAATATATCACAATGTCATAGAGAGGAATAAATGTAAAATATAGTAGGGTAAGTACACTTATTCATAATGCAATGAATGGAGGGAATAATAAAAACAGTGCACTCTTTAAAGCTGTGCACTGTTTCAAGATGGACAGTAAAAGTGATGTCTACAATCTTATATCCTTTGAACATGAAATGTTATTCCCTATGAGTATATCTCGCTTAAAGCGTAGTCCTGCATGATGCATCAAAGGGTTCTATAGTTAGACTCTTTAACGCTTTAGCTTCCATTCTGCTTTACGAATGAATCATATGTACTAAGCAACTCTTTTAGTTCAGTTGGAAATTCAAAGGGATTCCCGTCTTCATCATAAAGATCTTCAATCACATCATGTTCAATGATTGGCATAAAGGTAAGAAACCCATCTAAAATGGCTTGTTTCATAACGGATACCGGAATCCATTCTGTATGACTTTCACAGTATTTTAATTGTACTTGTGGATGGTCTTTATCCTCATGATTGATTAGTTGATTGTCTGTATGGCCAATAAAAATAATCCATTTCTCTTTATAGTTAAACGTGTCATTGAGGTAATAGCGAACGAGATCCAGCCATGTACTATGCAAATCATCTGTTGAAAGAATGCTTGTACGATTCTCGCCATCTATGATGAATGAAATCCCGCCATAGATAAATCCACTATTTATCTTATATTGCCTTTTATATACTTCCTTACCGTATGAATCATCTAAGCTTACCCAATAATTTTCTTTACTATAATCTATATAGGGTTTGACATTCATCAATACCACCTCTACTCATCCTATTTTACCGGATAAATAGTTTTCACACTGATTTTTTTACTTCAATCTACATTTAGCACCAATTTATAAGAGCCTAACTTAAAGGTCAGCACCTACTAGAAAGTTGCTTGAAAATAAAAAAACCATGTACAAATCGTACATGGCTTTATGACCCCTACGGGATTCGAACCCGTGTTACCGCCGTGAAAGGGCGGTGTCTTAACCGCTTGACCAAGGGGCCAAATGGCTCCGCAGGTAGGATTCGAACCTACGACCGTTCGGTTAACAGCCGAATGCTCTACCACTGAGCTACTGCGGAATAATGATATGGGCCTAAATGGACTCGAACCATCGACCTCACGCTTATCAGGCGTGCGCTCTAACCAGCTGAGCTATAGGCCCATTATGATTCTTTTTGGAGCGGGTGAAGGGAATCGAACCCTCATCATCAGCTTGGAAGGCTGAGGTTTTACCACTAAACTACACCCGCATCTATGGGGCGGCTGATGGGAATCGAACCCACGAATGTCGGAACCACAATCCGATGCGTTAACCACTTCGCCACAGCCGC
>NZ_PKOZ01000010.1 GCF_002946355.1 Pradoshia eiseniae | reverse complement strand
CCTCTTCAGTGAATTTAGCCAAAAGAAAAGCACCTCCAAATGTTAGATGATTTGTCTAACATTTGGGGTGCACTTCATGTTCAGCTCTTTTTCTATGTTGAATTCCTAATTAGGATATTAATCAAAAGTCTAAAAATAGCCTATCCCAGTTTTTTAGGCTGGGAGAGGGGAACCTCAATCCCCAGCCAAATCAACCGTAAAATCTGCTTCGGTTTTATTCTGTACGTGTTCTAAATCAACGTCTGGCATCAGCTCAATCAGATGCAAGCTTTCTTCTTTCACGGCGAACACCGCCAAATCCGTAATGATCAAATCAGCATTCCGCCGTCCGCTGAGCGGATAATTACATTCCTTCACGAGCTTGCTGGCCCCATTCTTGGCGGTGTGGGTCATCGTGACGATCACGGACTTGGCCCCAGCAAGCAAATCCATCGCACCGCCTACGCCCAAGATGCTTTGGCCTGGTACTGCCCAATTCGCAATCCGCCCGCATTGGTCGACCTGCAAGGCACCTAATACAGCGACATCGACATGTCCGCCCCGAATCATCCCGAAGGAATCCGCGCTGTGGAAGAAGCTTGAACCAATTCCTTCACCTACAGGCAGCTTGCCCGCATTCACTAGATTCGGATCGATTTGGTCAGCATCAACCTTCGTCACACCAAGCAGCCCGTTTTCGGTATGTAGACAAACAGCATCATCATCTAAGTAGTCCGCAACTAGAGTGGGAATCCCAATCCCGAGGTTCACGATTCTGCTCCCGGCTAATGCCATGGCGGCGCGCTTGGCAATCATCTCATAGGTCTTGTTCTTCATTTAATCATGACTCCTTCCTTCGTGAGGATATGGCGGGCGAGGATAATCGCATCCACATAAAGGTGAGGGGTGATGATGGCTTCTGGGTCAAGAACCCCAGCAGGCACCATTTCATCCACCTCGGCGATGACATACTTGGCAGCCGTGGCCATGATCGGATTAAAATTGCGGGCGGTTTTATAATAGGTCAGGTTACCGAGCGTGTCAGCCTTATGAGCACGGATGAAGGCGATATCCCCGCGAAGAGCCTTTTCGAAGATATAGTGTTTGCCATCAATGATCCGTTCTTCCTTTCCTTCTGCGAGCTTCGTGCCTACCGCTGTCGGAGTATAGTAGCCGCCCAGTCCGGCGCCGCCGGCACGGATCGATTCAGATAAGGTGCCCTGCGGAAGAAGCTCGACCTCTAATTCTCCCTTCAAGAATTTCTCTCCGACATCTCGATTGCTCGTGAAATAGGAGCCGATGGCTTTTTTGATTTTCCCCTGATTAAGGACAATTCCAAGTCCCTTGCCGGATTCGCCGAGATTATTGCTGATGATTGTTAGGTTTTGGACATTTGTTTTTGTAAGCTCGTTGATGAGTGTAAGCGGAGCCCCGATTAATCCGAATCCGCCGACGAGGATGGTTTGCCCGGATTGCAGGGGCTTAAGCGCTTCTTTAGCGCTCAGGTTTAGTTTAGACATAGCATTCATTGCTCCTTTCCTTTTAACTATATGCAAGCCATAGTAAAAGTAGATTTAAGAAACTTGTATGTATAAGTTGTGGCGCTATTTTGATAAAAGTTTTGAGAAAACATAGATTTCTCTTGAAAATTTGTTAGATAATGCTAAAATTTAGTTGTGGTTATACGGATAAGTTGGAAATTTTTTTATCATTATGCAGGAGATATACGCAAATATCCGGTTTGCTTGTACGGATAATTTGCCATAAATAAGGAGTGGATGAGGACAATGGCTAAGTATTCAATTGGAGTGGATTACGGTACACAGTCAGGAAGAGCGGTATTGGTGGAAATCGGGACAGGCCGTGAAGTGGCGACTTCTGTGAAAGCGTATTCACACGGGGTGATGGATGAATTTCTGCCGGATGGCGTGACACGATTAGAGCATGACTGGGCCTTGCAGCATCCAACGGATTATATCGAAGTGTTGGAATACACGATTCCCGCTGTATTGAATGATGCCGGGGTGGCAGCAGATGATGTGATTGGAATCGGAATTGATTTCACGGCATGCACGGTCCTGCCGATTGATGGGAACGGAACGCCTCTTTGTTTCTCGGAAAAATACCAGCAAAATCCTCATGCATACGTAAAGCTATGGAAACACCATGCGGCCCAGGAGGAGGCCAATCGTTTAAATGAAATCGCGGAAAAACGAGGGGATGCATTCCTGCCAAGATATGGCGGCAAGATTTCCTCCGAATGGCTCTTCCCTAAGCTTTGGCAGATTGCCAATGAGGCGCCGGATGTTTATGAGGAAATGGATCAATTCGTAGAAGCGACCGATTGGGTCATCTCTCAATTGACGGGTCAATTGAAGCGGAACAGCTGTACGGCCGGATACAAGGCCATCTGGCATAAGCAGGACGGGTATCCATCGAAGGATTTCTTCAGGAGTCTTGATGAAAGGCTTGAGAATGTCGTTGAGGAGAAGCTGTCAGGCGATATTTATGCAATCGGCGATAAGGCTGGTGAGCTAACAGAATGGGCAGCTGCCTTAACGGGCTTGAAACCGGGAACGGCTGTGGCTGTGGCTAATGTGGATGCTCATGTGGCGGTGCCGGCTGTAGGTATTACGGAACCAGGCAAGCTATTGATGATCATGGGGACATCGACGTGCCATATCCTGCTTGGAGATGAGGAGAAGATGGTGCCAGGCATGTGCGGCGTGGTAGAGGATGGCGTCATTCCAGGCTTCATGGGCTATGAGGCAGGTCAGTCATGTGTCGGCGACCATTTTGAATGGTTCACGAAAAATGCGGTTCCGAAGGCTTATCATGAGGAAGCAGAAGTTCGCGGAGTCAATATCCATCAGTTACTAACGGAAAAAGCAAGCCGTTTGGCTGTCGGTGAAAGCGGTTTATTGGCACTTGATTGGTGGAATGGCAATCGTTCAACATTGGTGGATGCTGATCTGACCGGTGTGCTGCTCGGCGCGACCCTGCAGACAAAGCCGGAGGAAATCTATCGTGCGCTAATCGAGGCGACTGCCTATGGCACAAGAACGATCGTTGAAGCCTTCCGAGCCAGCGGCGTACCTATCCATGAGGTGTATGCATGCGGGGGAATCGCTGAGAAGAATGCTTTGATGATGCAAATCTATGCGGATGTGCTCGATATGGAGATCCGCATCTCGGCATCCTCCCAAACCCCAGCGCTTGGGTCCGCGATGTTCGGTGCGGTCGCTGCGGGGAAAGAGCGGGGCGGCTATGATGACATAAAAGACGCAGCCAAGGAGATGGCGCGATTGAAGGATGTCGTCTATCGTCCAAGAAAAGAGGAGGCAGAGGTTTATGACTTGCTGTTTGCGGAATACACCCGCCTTTATGATTATTTTGGCCGCGGGGAAAATAATGTGATGAAAAACCTGAAGGCCATCAAAAAAGCGAGCCGTAAACCGATTGTGACAATGTAAGAGATTAAGAGGGGAAGGGAGAGAGGTATATGCTCGATTCATTGAAGCAGCAAGTGCTTAAGGCGAATCTTTTACTGCCGGAGTATAAGATGGTCACCTTCACATGGGGAAATGTGAGCGGGATTGACCGGGAGGAAGGATTGGTAGTCATCAAGCCGAGCGGTGTTCCCTATGAGGAGCTGAAGGCGGAGGACCTTGTTGTCGTCAGCCTGGAAGGGGAAGTGGTGGAAGGGGACTTGCGTCCATCATCTGATACGGCGACCCATCTCGAGCTCTATAAGGCATTTCCCGATATCGGCGGCATCGTTCATACGCATTCGCCATGGGCAACAAGCTGGGCCCAGGCTGCGCGCCCGATCCCGCCGCTTGGCACGACACATGCCGATTATTATTATGGGGAGATACCGTGCACGCGTGTCTTGACCGAGCGTGAGATTGCGAGCGGCTATGAGCTTGAGACAGGGAAGGTGATCATTGAGACCTTCACCAACAAAGGGCTAGACCCTGTCGCCATGCCTGGGGTGCTCGTCTCAGGGCATGCTCCATTTGCCTGGGGGAAGGATGCGATGCAGGCCGTTCATAATGCGGTTGTGCTCGAGGAAGTGGCAAAAATGGCGCTGCAGACGTACCAATTAAACCCGGATGCAGAGCCGATTGATCAATATTTGCTCGATAAGCATTATTTGAGGAAGCATGGAAAGAACGCCTATTACGGGCAAAAGGCAACAAGGAACTAACATTTTACTAGTATGGGGGAATGAATATGTTAACAGTGAAGCCTTATGAATTCTGGTTTGTAACCGGGAGCCAAAACTTGTACGGGGAAGAGACATTAAGAGAGGTAGAAGCGAACACGAGGACGATAGTGGAATCACTTGATAAGGATTCAGCATTATCCTACCGCATCATTTTCAAGGATGTATTGAAGGAGTCAGACTCCATTCTGCGCCTGGTCAGGGAAGCGAATGCGGATGAAAACTGCGCGGGAATCGTGACATGGATGCACACATTCAGCCCGGCTAAAATGTGGATCGCAGGCCTTTCTGCTTTGCAAAAGCCGCTGCTGCACCTTCACACGCAATTCAACCGTGACATCCCGTGGGACGGGATTGACATGGATTTCATGAACACCAATCAATCGGCGCATGGCGACCGTGAATTTGGTTTCATGGGCAGCCGCCTTCAAATCAAACGCAAGGTCGTTGTCGGCCATTGGGATAGCGAGGACGTGAAAGCCAAAATCGGGGGCTGGATGAGAACGGCGGTCGCTTTCTCAGAAAGCAAGCAACTCAAGGTTGCCCGCTTTGGCGATAATATGCGTAATGTAGCCGTAACCGAGGGTGATAAGGTCGAGGCGCAAATCAAGCTTGGCTGGACGGTTGATGGCTATGGAATCGGTGATTTGGTTGACAGCATGAATGAGGTTACCGAAGGGCAAGTAGACGAGCTCATGAGCGAATATGAAGAAACCTACACAATCGTTCCGGAGGGGCAGGAAGACGGAGAAGTCAGAGACTCCATCCGTTACCAGGCGAAGATTGAGCTAGGCTTGAAAGCCTTCCTCGAGAAAGGCAATTACACTGCGTTCACGACGACGTTTGAGGACCTGCATGGCATGAAGCAGCTGCCAGGGCTCGCTGTGCAAAGATTGATGGCTCAGGGCTACGGCTTTGCCGGTGAAGGGGACTGGAAAACGGCCGCACTCGTACGTTTGGGGAAAATCATTGCCGATGGGGAAGATACATCCTTCATGGAGGACTATACGTATCATTTCGAACCAGGTAAGGAGATGGTCCTTGGGGCCCATATGCTTGAAGTATGCCCAACCATTTCAGCGACCAAGCCGACGATTGCTGTACACCCGCTTGGCATTGGCGGCAAGGAAGACCCTGCCCGCTTGATTTTCAACGGAAAGAGCGGGGCAGCTTTGAATGCTTCCATCGTGGACCTTGGCCATCGTTTCCGCATCATCATCAACGAAGTAGATGCCATCGAGCCTGAGATTGATATGCCGAACCTGCCAGTGGCACGCGTCCTATGGCGCCCGCAGCCTTCCTTGAATGAAGGGGCAGAGAACTGGATCCTTGCCGGCGGCGCGCATCATACGCTCTTCTCCTATAAGGTAACAACTGAGGAGCTGCGTGACTTTGCGGAGCTTGTCGGAATGGAATGTGTCATCATTAATAATGACACGAACAAGCATGCATTTGTGAATGAACTAAGATGGAATGACGTTGTGTATAAATAGGTATCAGAAGTGCAGTGGTCCATGGTGACCACTGCTTTTTTTTATTGAACCTGTTTCGATAAAGCTGACAAGACATTGAAGGAATAATGCCTTTTTATGTTGAACTTCTTATTTAGGCAAAATGAAGGATGAAAAGTGATGAGAGGAGGTATAAAGTTGATAAGAAGACTATTGATAAACGGCTTGCTGGCGGTATTAGCGATCATTATACTTCCTCCTATATTAGGACCCTTCATACATAATGATCATTCGCCAAGGTCTGCGATAAGAGAAGACATATTAAAAGATGGGCATCCTTATCAAAGTTTTTTTGCAATCATAACGAAGAAGGATTTTATCGATCCTGAATTAGGACAGCTATACGATGTATATTGGTTTGACCATGATAATCCGACTGGAATGACACCAACCTTGTGTTACGCACCAAAGACAAAAAGTAAAAAGCATGAGGTTTCCTGTGGGACAGGTCCATGATTGCATGGGGGAAAATAGATATTCATTATACATAGAAAGTTAAAGGGGGAGGTTGTTTTATGGAAATTAAAAAGCTTACGTTACAAACAGATAAATTACATACACTGAAGTATTTTTATACAAAAGTATTAGGATTTTCCCTCGATGATGAGCATCATGACCGTTTTCAGATCAAAGCGGGAAGCAGTATCATAGAGTTTACGGATAAAGATGTTGCAGGAAGCCCCTTTTACCACTTTGCCCTAAATATTCCGTCCAACCAATTTCGAGAAGCAAAGGAATGGCTGAAAGAGAAATTAACCCTTTTAGTAGAAGAAGGGAAAGACGAAGCGGATTTCTCGTTTTGGCCTGCGCATTCCTGCTATTTTGAAGACCCGGCAGGAAACATTGTTGAACTCGTAGCCCGATATAAGGAAAATCCCATAAACCATGCACCATTTTCAGTAAATAGTATATTAAATATAAGTGAAATTGGCCTGGTTGTGAAGGATGCCAAAAAGGTCGGCGAACAACTCGAGGAAATCGGAATCCTCGCAAGTGAAGGAGACCACATTAGCAATTCATCGCTAAATTTTATGCAAGAAAATAAAAACGGCGTCTTTATTCTTTTGACCAACACAGGAAGACGTTGGCTGTTTTCAGACAAGGAATCGGAAATCTTCCCGCTAAAGATAACGCTGGATAAGGATATTGTTTTAGGAGTAGATGAAGGGTTGGAGTTTTTTATTGAAAGAATAATAGAATGACTCGTCAATTCAATGAGTTGATGGAATGAAATAAAAAAGCCACAATCTAAACAGAAACAACTTAAAGAAAAAGAATGTGTTCGCACCGATTGTTGCTAAGAATTAAAAGAGATTTATATTCATTTTGCTGTCCCATACAGAGAAGATGAATTACTCAACTAAAGAAGCGGCATAAGTGACATCCAGCTCCATGAAGGGGTGGGCGGCATTCAAAAGGTGACTGAAATATTCCTTGATGAAGAAATAGATAAACAAGAATTTGTAGATATGATTAATGCTCTTTATAAGCAAGACTGTTATATATATACAATTATTCCTGAGTGGGAAATAGATTTGTTAAACCAACTTTCAGATGATTTTATTTTAATAAAAAAGGTTAAATTCCCTTTAATTCGGATTTTCCCAAGAACTACGGGGTTCGTAGGATTTGTGAAGGATAGTAAAAAACAATATATTTTTGAGTTTTATTTAAGGTCTACAACAATGGACTTTTTAATTTTTTCAGAGGTAGATGTAGGTCAACATTTAAATAAAATAAACAAGAAAAATATTGATATATATCAAATTTTTGAAGCAAATAAAATTCCTCACATAACAATAGGCCCTGATGGACAATGGCTAAATATAATAGAGTATTGAAATCGACCTCTATGAGCTTACAGTGGCTTTGATCTAAGAATGATTAACGCTCTTTTTGCTGAAGTCCTTATTGGACCAACGGGTAGTTTAGCTGAATAAGGATTAATAACCTTTTCTGTTGAATTATGGGATTATATTAAGAGGTACTCAATGTGCAATATCCTTGTGGGAGGAGAATATAATGAGCAACATTATTTTGATACAACATTGTCAATCAGAGCATCATATTAATAATATGTCAGGTGGATGGACAGACACTCCTTTAACCGAATTAGGCAGAAAACAAGCAGAAATTATAGGTGAAAAATTAATAAACTATGTGGGTTATAACGACTATGTCTTATATTCTTCTGACCTATTGAGAGCGTCACAAACAGCTGAAATCATTGGGACAAAATTAAGTTTAAAGGTGATTCAGGATAAAGGACTACGAGAAATAAATACGGGTGTTGCGGCTGGGAAAACAAAAGAATGGGCAAGAGCGAATAGGCAGCCTCAAGCAAGAAGTGGATTTGATTTAGATTATCAGGAATTTCAAAATGGAGAGAGCTGGAGAGAATTTTATAATCGAGTTTGTGATTGCATGGATCGGATATATGAATTGGAAAAGAATAAAAATTTGCTAATTGTCACACACGGAGGAACTTTAAGTAACATACTCGCTTGGTGGATGAAGTTTGAGTTACATATGATTGGTAATGCGTACTTTTCCTCTTCACCAGGGGGTATTTCAGTTCTTAGCCAAAATAGTATTCAGCAAAATATTGTCAATAAATTCAATGACACCTCTTATTTTGATTGATTACTATAACAAAGGCATTTGCAGAAAATCAAGACCTTCAAATAGACGTTCTTTTTTCATGTACGCTCGCAATTTCCTGTATATGATGAGAACCAAGGGGATAAAACAAAGGGGATTAGGCTTGTGATGATCTTTATTATTGTGATTTTATTCGTATATCTCTTTGATTTCGTAAAACTAAGAAAGCAAAATGAAACCATGATTGCACAGAACGAAAAAATTATTGCTCTTTTGGAGGAAATCAAAAACAAAAAGTGATGGGTTAGAGGGGCATAAACGAATATGCCCTTTTGTTATGCCGCTAATGCTTTGCATATAAAGGGAGGTTAGCGGAAGAAGGATTAATGGCCTTTTTGTTGAACTATTCTATTAGTAACGTAACAGGATCTAGAACATTGAAACAACTATTCTTAATGGATTGAAGGATGGTTTCATTATAGACCTAACTTATATGGTTTAACTGGAGGCAGATTTATGAAGGGGACGGAGTTTTATGCTTATCACATTGTTACAAATAAAGAAATGACTATCGGACAGATCATTAACTTTGATAGGAACCAAAAAAACACCTTATATCGTTTCTTTTTTGAAAGAGAAATCGTTAATTCTAGAGACGAAGATATTATCCAAATTTTATCCAGTCATTTCTCAAATGATGGACTGCACTTGGAGAAAGAGGATGCTAAGACAGTTGCAGATTATACGGATCAAACAATTAGAGCTATCAGAGAAGTGATAACAGAGTTGGTTAGGCTTCAAGAATATCCTGAATATCCGTCAAGATTATCGTGCTTATACGCAGCCAAAAGCTATGAAGAAGCTCTGAAATGGAAAGAATTATTTGATACTTACAATCGAAAAGTTATTCAGATTGTAAAGCTAAGAGTAATAGGAAGTTATTTCGAGGGTGATGGAGAGCTTTTACCAAAAGCAGATGGCGTTTCTTTTTCTAGAAAAATGGAGCAAGCCAGAGAATATTGGAAAGGTAATGTGAAAAATGAGCTTCCTGAACTATTGATTAACGGAAAAATTGAAGTTGTAGAAATTATATACGACTACGTAAATTAGTAGAGATAACAAGAGAAGTTCAGGGGAATATTCTTTCAAATCTAGGCTGTTAAATTGATGGTCTATTCTATGCTGCTAGAAGCTTTAAAGGTTTATATGATTGATATTACCTTGGATTAAGGGGGAATTTAGATGTTGAAGGCATACTGGAAGAATATTATATACATACTGAACCATAAAATTAATGTCCTTGTTGAATGCTGGAAAGAGGGTTTATACCTGCAAGGAATCAGCCACGATTTATCAAAACTATCCCCAAAAGAATTTTCTCCGTATGCAAAGAAATTTTTCTCAAGTAAACAACTAAGTGAAGACGATGAATTAAGATGGAAATATGCGTGGCTGAATCATCAACGCAAAAACAAACATCATTGGGAATATTGGGTTGTTGATCCGAACAAGAAACTAGCCTTACCAATGCCAAAAAAGTATTTACTTGAAATGGTTTGTGATTGGCGTTCTTTATCGAGAAATTGGGGCAGGAAGGTAAAACCAGCATCATTCAATCTGACTGATAGGATAATCCTGCATCCTGAAACGAAGAAAGAGCTAGAAAGCATTTTGAAGAACAGAAGGAAGGGTGACTCTAAGGACACTTCATTATTATCAAAGAAGGTAACATGATTTTTAAACAGGTGGAGTGTATAAACCAAGGAAGGATTAACGCACTTTTATGTTGAACTCCTTTTGGTACAAAAATCTATGCCTTTATATATTGAATTTCTTAAGGAAGTAATGGAGGGGTAGCTGAATAAAATGGTTTAAATTAAGGAGGAAAAAGCAATTGGAATTCTTTTACCCGATTGGAGAAGACCCTGAAAACGCCCCACTCCTAACCGAGTTACCATGGACGGCTTTCCTGAAGGAGAGATAAGATTATTAGAAGATAAGTGGGAAGAACTCATTATGAAACAGGCTCAAATTAGCAAAAAGAATGATCTAATTTTTGCTAAGGAATCTAGCCATTTTATCTATATTGATAGGCCAGACATAATAATAACGGCGATAGATAGCTTGAATCAAAATACATCAAAGTGAATGCAAAAGGCTAGCATATATACAGAGTTAGCTTTCTTGTTATGCGAAAGGGCGGTTTAGGTGAAGAGTGTTGTTTATCCGGTGTTCAACAATCGGATATATTAATAGAATATTTTGCATAAAATGGATAATATACCTTGTATTACAAGATTAATATGATTATACTATATTGTATATCATGTAATGCAAGTTATCCTTAACGACATAACCCTTGTATTGCAAGTTATTAAATGGGGGGTGAAATCATATTGTCGACAACTCAAATGTTAAAAGGAATACTTGATGGTTGCTTGCTGGCGATTATTAAAGATAAAGAAGTATATGGATATGAGCTGGCCGAGAAACTTGAAAGCTATGGTTTTCATTCCTTTAGCGAGGGGACAATTTATCCATTGTTAATCAGGATGCAAAAGGAAGAATTGGTTACTTCAACATTGAAAAAATCAACAGCGGGACCAAAAAGAAAATATTACTCGCTTACACCAAAGGGTGAGGCGGAATTAGTGTTGTTCATTGAACGGTGGAGTTATCTGCAAACCAACGTAAATAGAGTTTTACATCTTGAGTCAGATACAAAATGATCAAAAGGAGATGGTAAGGTTGAATGAGGGAAATCTATCTAATAAAAGTAAAGAATTTTTGCAAGATTTACGACTATACTTATTTTCCAGTGGTAAGAACTCGGAGGAAATTGAAGAAATTGCGGATGAATTGGAAGTCCATTTATCCGAAGCTGAAAAAAACGGGAAGTCCATTGATAAAATTATAGGAAAATCACCAAAAGAATATATGGAGATGGTATCTAAGGAAATGCTCATTGACTATCGCACGTGGATCAAATACATATGTCTAATTGTTTTTGGATCATTTTCATTTACAATCTTCACTGATTTACTGGAAGGAAACCTTTCGTATTCTGTTTTGGAAATGGTCGGGCATGTTGTGATTGGAGCAATATTTATTACTTCTATCATTACAGGCTTTAAATATATTTCCACAACAAATAAATCCGTTAAAATACAAGGATTAATAATACTTATCATCATGTTACTGCAAATTACCTTATTTATTGGTTTGATATACTTGAATAGAGCTATTGATACTCCTATTATTCATTTTGGCAATACGGGAAGCCTGATTATCGGTGTTGTTGCAGGATTATTTATTATTGGCATGTCTCTTTGGGCTAAAACATGGATTTTAATCATCATTGTAGCATTGTTTACAGTACCTGATTATTTATTAGGCTTGACACCTTTAAAAAACGAAACACAATTAATTATTAGCCCTTGGATAACCTTTGGCGGGTTTGCTATATACCTTTGGGCATCATATAAGTTAGAAAAGAAATAAGAGATTTTCAACAATAGGGAGCGATTGTTGAAGAAGCTTCACTTTTCTTGTTCAACTAACAGGAGCTATAGCGAAACAAGGAGAAAGTAAAAGCAGTCGCTCATTTTATCAAATAGCTACAATAATGACCAAAAGAGCCAAAAAAGCAGGAAAATACTCATTTGGACAGAATAGTATATCCAGAATGCTTTTTGTCCAAGGGAGTGTAAAAGTCAAAATGAACATCAATCGCAAAATCTTCAAGGGGTGCATCAGCTACCCGGTTTTATTTTTTGTCCTTAAAATGGTGATACAGTATTACTACGATAGGGATGTCAGATGGATGGAAAACACGATCATTAGTGTAATGATGGTCTTTGGCATTATGTTCGTGAATTGGACGGATATCCCGTATAAATGGAAAAAACGCACGGATAAAGCTCATACATAATATGCGACGGCTGCCGCTTGGAGGCAGTTTTTTTTATTTAGACAGATTAATCCAGGTTTACCACTAAAAATAGTCATTCTATTTCAAATTCAAGATTAATTTTTTGTATAATAAGGGTAGTATTCTATATATTCAGATTATTTGCGCCCTCCTGCATCATTTTTTAAACAGTTTGTGCAGGGTGCGCATATTATAGGTTAAAAGCTTCGTACGGAGAAGAGGTGGTTCAGATGGCTAGGAACAAGAAGGGATTCTTTCAGAAAGCCTCGAGTGCGCTTTTTCATTCCCGTTTAAGAAGAGAGGTGGCCAATCGTGATTTCACGATTATTTCCAACAATGAATGGGGAGAGAAGGTCTATCGAGATTTAGGAATGGAGTACAGGAGCCCATTTATCGGGATGCATATCTATGCACCTGATTATTTGCGGCTGCTTGAGAACTTTGAGTTTTATATGGGCCAGCGGCTGAAATTCACCCTGCATTCTAAATACGGATGGCGGGAGAAGAACTATCCGATTGGGCTCCTTGGTGAGGATGTGGAGATTCACTTCCATCAATATAAATACAGACAGGAAGCGCTGGAGAAATGGAATGAACGGGTGGAGAGGATTAATTGGGATAATCTTTTCTTTAAGCTCGGCGACCAGTACCGCTGCACCGCCGAATGCATAGAGCGTTTTGATGAGCTCCCATTGAAGAATAAAGTATGCTTCACAGCGAAGCCGTATGGGCATTTAAAGAGTGTCGTTTATTTCAGTGAACAAAAGGTTGCGGGCGACCTTGAGAATGAGCAAGGAGATTATCAGAAATATTTTGATTTGGCCAAGTGGCTAAACAGTGGTGAAGTCGTTAAAAAGACGCCGGATGAGGGTGTAGCGTTTTGGTATTCTGAAAGAACGTCATCCTGAGATGGTGCCCATGCATCAAGCGATGGGCACCTTTTTTTAGTCTGTCTAAAAGCCATCTGACTCAATCCATTTAATCAGCTTGCTATGAGAATAATATGCATGTCCGTTATAGTCGATATGCGGATGGGGAAGGGAATTTGGCGAAGAACGCATCGTTATCCTCTTTATGGATGCTTTTGTAATTATGCTGATCTTGCTGGTTTAAAGTGGGGCAGGCCATTCCTGATAAAATAAACGAATGCAGCATGACAACTCCTTTCTATATTAATATCGGACTACACCTGTAAGCAGGAGGGATGATAAGTTTCAATACGCAAGACTTTCCAGTGATATTTTGAAACCAATGAGGTGTTTGAACGTATAGATAGTATGATAAAATAAGCCTTAGAAAGGGGTGACTCTGATGTTTTATGTTATCCTTCTCGGTTTGGTTGGGGCAACGACCGTCGTATTGCTTCAGGACGCTAAAACGAGTGAGCCGAAGCAGGACCGAATCGCGAATGTCATGAAGAAACTAGTGAAAAAGAGTGAAAAGGATCAATTTGTGTGTACGCAGCTTGATGAACGGTATGCGCATTATGTATATGAGTCCGGACCGAATGCGATTAATGTTCTGGCAGGTCCTGATTATATAACAATCAGCGCCCAAAGGCAGAAAACCCATCAGCCTTTGCTCGATGTCCGCTTTGATACAAGGACGCGTCTTTTTACAGAGAAAAAGATATCAGAGAGCTTAATTAAGAATGAAAAGGATAGGGAAAGCATTGAACAATTCCTGAAATGGGCGATTGTCAACTTCCAGCCGGAAAAAACGACGAAGGTCTACTTAGACAATGTGGCTTTCACGTCCTTGATTGATGAATTAGAGGAGGCGAGAAGGCAGAATCGCTTAACTTCGCCGATCGACCATGCTTTTACACAAATCATTCCTGGACTGGCCTATCTGATTGAGCATTACGAGGAAATCAGTGATGTGGACTATCTATTCCAGGTCAGAGAAACGATTATCCGTGACCTTCGCAAGCTCCTGGATGATTTTGCTGAGCTAGAGCGCAGACAGCAGGAGAAATACGAGCATGATACGTTAAATAGCCTGATTACCGTACAGGAGCGGATTACCCAGATTCGCCGCCATATTGATACATCGAGAGAATTCGATTTGAAGAAGACGCTGACAACGATTGATGAACGATATGATCAATAATCTAGAATCAGAGGAGTAGAAGGTATGAGTGAACAAACAAGAGGTATGGATGAAGTAGTGCTTGAATCCGTCATCAAACCAGAGGACATGGCGAAGCTGAATGAAGAGGCAAACAATGTCGTCAAACGAATCAATGATACCGATTCTAGCCAAGTGGATTCATTGCTTGAGCAATTGAGTAACTTCGGCGGCAACGAACAGCGCCTTGCCGGTGAATCATTGAACAGTCTTCGCCGTCCTGTTAAGGATATGATGGATAGTGATAATAACCATGGTATTCCGGATAACTTGCTCAAGCTTCGGCAAGCGGTTAATGAACTGAACCCGAATTCGCTTGAAGCGAAAGGCTTGGCGAAGATTATGCCAAAGTTCATGCGCAAGAAATCAACGGACAAGTACGTGGCGAAATATCAATCCGTCGAGAAGAATATCGATGAGATTGTTCAAAGCTTATTGCGCGGGCGCGATATGCTCCAGGAGGACAATGCCGAGCTTGAAGTCATCAAGAAGGATGTCCATGAGAAGATTTACCTGCTAGAGAAACAGATTTTCATGGGCAAAAATCTCTTCCAGATGATTGAGGATAAACGCAATGATCCAGAGTGGCAGGGAAAAACGCAGCTGGTGAACGAATCCCAGGAGAAAATCATCGTTCGCACGAAAAACATGAGCTCCATGGTGAACGTGCTCCAGCAATCACTTGCATCCGTTGATATTATCAAGAAGAACAATGACAAACTGAAGGAAGCCATCCGCAACGCCATTGATACGACGAAAAACCTGGCGCCAGTTACATCTGCGATCCATCTGGCCCTTCAAAACCAAGAAAAAATCATCACAGCTATTAATGATGTGAATGAAGCAACAGAAAACATGATCATGGCCAATGCGCAAATGCTCAAGGACAACACGGAGAAAACGACGAAATTGCTCGAGAACCCATCTGTTTCCATCGAGAAATTGCAAAAGGCCTACCAAGATATTTACTCGGCGATTGAAACCCAAGAGGCTTCTAGCCGAAGAATCATTTCAAGCAGCAGGGAATTTGTCGCAAAACTCGATGACATGAATAGAGAAATGCGGACCAAGCTGCTTAACCAATAAGGGGGCAGAGCTCCATGAAATATGTCAAATACTCGTTCATGCTGCTAGGGTGCTATTTCACCCTTGTCTTCCTTGGTACTCTCCCTGTCATGTTCTATGAGAACTGGGCCATGTTCATGGCAAGCTACAGCATCATGGTGCTAAGCATCACGATTCTGATGATCGGCCTGTTCTTTTTGAACATTAAGGAAAGCCATCAACTGAAGACGCGGCTGTTCGTGATTCATACATTCGCATATCTATTATTCCATTTCAGCTTTTACGATTATGCAAACTACAGCTCACTCGTGTTCGTCTATCCGGTTGCAACGATAGCAACACTTGTGGCCTATAATAAGCATGATCAGAAGAAAAACCTGAATGAGAAGAAGGTTTACTATTAAAGGCAAAACGCATCCGGATTAAGTTCGGATGCGTTTTTTATTTTGCTAACAACAAGAATTCTCTATGACCATATACCCATATTTTATTGTAAAATAGAATTATCCTAATACTTTGTCATTTATATCATTTGCCATTTAGAAACAGCGAGAGTGTCTGAAATAAATGCAAGGGAGAGGTCAACATGGAAGATAAAAAAGGTATGTCATCAGGTGAGAATGTGGAATTAGTGGATAAGGATGGAGCGATAGAACATCTGAAAAAGGGTCTAGGCAAGGCTGTCTCTGGAGCTGCCGTATTGGTTGATAAGGCGACTGAAACGGTCAGGACGATGCTCGATAGGGTTTTGGCGAGTTCTAATAAAGCAGATAACGAAGCGATGAAGATTTATCGTGAAGCCATTAAAGCAATGGAGGAGGATATTGCGAAGGAGCTAGCCAAGGATTCACCGAATTATGAATTCGTCATCATGATGCAAGATAAAAAGCAGGAAGCCTTGGATAGTGTTCAGGTGACACATGATAAAATTGGAAAGAGGGATGTAGAGCTTTTCAAAGTAGGCACAACGACAGTCATGGTCATATCTGCTATGGTGTTAAAAGGTTTAGAAATGTGGTTAAAAGAAAGAAAATCATAAATCGAAAAACGTCCACGGGGATAAGTTCGGTACTGTGCCGGAATGATCTTCAGCCACCTCCTATGATAGAGGTGGCATTTTTACGTTAAACGAGAGAATAACAACTTTTTAACCAATCTAGTAACATCTATAAGCTGCTATGCTCGATGTAGGGAAAGAGGAGAACGTAAAGGAAGGGAATAGGAACCCTGTCGTGTTGCCAAATGCATTTGCTGTTAGCACCCACATCATTATGATCTGTCCATTTCTCAAGCGCATGATGGTCCAGCGGCGATCACAGCCCACACCTAAAGTCGTGGCTCCTCCAGTCCCCGCCCAATTACCGGGTGTCAGGAAATTTTGAGTTTGAGACGGGTTTTGCGTGAGATATTGAAACGTACTTATTGCATTCTGTGAAGGGGGAGGAGCAGATCCGCTGCCTGGCTGACCAGTGCCAGGCGTGCTTGTTGGCGGTGCGGGAAATCCAGTATTGCTACCTGGCGATCCAGCAGGCAGCCCGCCAGGCCAGCCTGAAGGGAAACCTGGCAAATTGGGGCCGCCACCGCCTGGAATAGGAAAGATATTCGGTAACCCAGGAATTTGTCGATAAAAATCATTCATGTTTATACCCACCTTGTTTATCGCGAATTTATAGACTAATGGCAGTATAGTGGTTTCGTTAGGCAACGGTGTGGTCATTAGCCCAATTATAAATATTTTTTATCCCTTTTATGTAAAAGCAGCATCGTTAGGGATCGATTGCACAGATGAAAGTGAGGTTTGGAAAAGGGATACTGTCATTTTTATCGAATATAGATATATTCGGAATCATATGAAAATCGTTTTTGATGTATGGGGGCAATGAGATGAATTCCTTTCTAGAAAGAATGATAAAAGTATTCTTTGAAGATGAAGAACGTACAGTGAAGCCGCTTATGTATGCTCAAATAATTTTATTTATAAGTGCGCCATTTGCCTGGAACCATTTTGCGGTGATGTATTTTTTGCTAGGCACTGGTTTTTTATTGACAGGAATAGAATCTTTTATTATTAAAGGGAAAAAGCGCAAGGACTACTTAATTTGGGTCTTTAGCGGTCTCCTGTTTTATTGGATCGCTATTGATAATTATTTCCTATACTAGAGACGACCTAAGGGTGAAGTAGTGCGCAGTTTGGATGAAAATAATGAATGAAAGATGGATTGCCTTATGGCGATTGATTTTCTTAAGAAAAACAGTTTGTAAAAAAGGGGGTATTTATGACAGAAGAAGAAAAGGAATTAAACCATATACTAGACCGTATTGAAAAACAGCATACAATTAAAGTTTCCACAGATGACAAACAACCCATGAAGTTTTGGAAATGATAGAGGATTAACAATAGATTAACCAAGGATTCAATCTATTCAATAATTATGTTGTATATAAATCAAATGGTATAAAGATAAAGGTTGGTGAAATGAAGATACAGCTCTGAATGTCAGAGCGCAAAATGACGCAATTATAAAGAGTATTTAGCTTTTGTAAACATTCCGTTAGAGGCGTATAATTCTGAAAAACTTGTGATAAAATGAGTAACAAATGAATAAATGGATAAATATGGGCGCTTGTTAGTAGAACGTCAACAAGGGGGATGCCAATTTGGATGCAGTGGCGAAGGTCAAGCTTGTATTCTATGCCTTGTTAATGGTTGTCATTAATATCTCTGCCGTCTATTATGCGTTCGTTTATGAGGGAGGGAGCTGGATATTTGCTGATAAAGGGCAATACTCATTTGGCGAGCGAGCTACGGCCGCTGACAATAAGGTTCCTGTGACGCTTCATATCACCAGTAAAGATAATAAGCCGGTTGAGAATCTAAAGGTCAGCCTAAAGAGTATGTCGAATGGAAAGGCTTCTTTGCCTCAGAAGACGAATGAGAAGGGAATCGTCCAGTGGACAGTCAGCCAAGGGGTGTATACGGTTGTCATCTATCTGAATGACCAGGTTATAAAAGAGAAAAATGTCGCAATCAATCAAAAGAAAAAGGTGACAATCCAATTGAATCTCGATATCTAGGGCAGGAAGCCGGAGCGAATAGGAAGCTCGGCTTTTTATTTTTGCTCAAATAAGAGAATCAGGATAAACCCAGGCAATGGTGTTTACTGGAAAATGAGTGTGGTAAAAGGTATAGAGTCGATATAAGGAGGTGAGATAATGGAACATCTTAAGGCTTTGCTCATTAAGTTTGTTATGCTGACAGCTGTCTTATGGATTGTGCTCACAGTAGCCTTTGGAGTTAGTTTGTTAAATACCTTGCTAGTGAGTGCGGTCCTAACAGCGGCTGCCTATGTATTAGGGGATTTATTGATATTCCGGAAGTCAGGGAAGGATCAGGAGCATCAGAAACGAAACTTGATTGCTACCTTTTCTGATATGGTCTTGGCATTTGCCGTCATTTGGTTAATGGGAGAAGCTTTATTCTCCAATGATACCAACATCCTATCAGCTTCCTTAATCTCCGCAATCCTTATTGCCGGGGGCGAATGGTACTTCCATAAATATATTGATAAGAATGTATTTTACGTTAAGGAATCAGGCGAATCAATCACTGGAAACGCTGATTATACGTCTTAAAGATAATGGCCCGTTTCATATGGAAGCGGGTTTTTATTTTGGATATTTTCTACATATGTTTCACATGAAAGACGAACTTAGGTTGGTTTGAGTCCTTAATAGGTATTGGTAATCACCATGAAATTAAGAGGAATCATATGGAGAGAGTGAACTCATTCGAAAGTCAGGTTGAATATGCCCAGCAGCATTTGGGGATGAACACACATATTTAGTATGGAGTGGAACAGCGATGTGCATTGTGTAGGCGTATTTTGTTGCGTGCTAGGTAAAATAGTGAATTAACGATAAATTAAGCTTAAGTGTATGGATATAAGTTTGTGTTAGGTCTAATGAAGTTTAAATATTAAAATAAATGGAAGAATTTTCTAAATATTCCGTTTACATTTAAAGAAGGATTTGCTATTTTATAGGAAGATGTATATGTAAATTATTTGAAATAATGAATTGGAGTGATGAATATTGTATGAATAAGCGAATAAGGTAAGCTGCAGAAATGACTATGCCCACTTCACTCGAAATCAAAATGTATCCCCTTTTAAAACATTCCTAGATTCCCAACTCACACTCAATGATATATAAATAGTTTTGGAAAAATATGAATAAGAAAAGTCACACCTGCTACAATTGTTCCGTCCATAATGGGACGACTTGTGCCAAATAAATAATGCAACAAGTAAATGGATTATTATAAATAGGAGGATGGACAATGTGTAATTCAAAAAAAGTGTACGTGTTAGATACTGGTACAATGAAAATGGATAAAAACTATATGATATCTATGCATAACCCGGCTAGCATTCATAACCCTAATCCCCCATCAGAGTTTGTTGAATTCCCTGTTTATGCAGTACTAATCGATCATCCTGAAGGGAAAATTCTATTTGATACAGGCTGTAATCCAGATGGCATGGGTAAAGAGGGAAGGTGGCCTGAGGGTGTGCAAAGTTTGTTTCCTGCCTTTCAAAGTGAAGAATGTTATTTAATTAACCGTTTGGAACAATTAAAAGTAAGCCCGAAAGATATTAAATATGTCGTGGCATCACATCTTCATCTTGACCATGCGGGTTGTTTGGAACTCTTTACTAATGCCGAAATTATTGTTCATGACTCCGAATTAACCAATGTTATGAAAGCGTTTGCAATCACCCGTGATATGGGTGCTTATATTTGGGGAGATGTAATGGCTTGGATTAAAAGTGAATTGCGCTGGCGCACAATAAAACCGAATGAAAAGGAAGTACCGCTTGTGGATGGCATCAAAATCATTAATTTTGGACCTGGTCATGCATATGGAATGCTCGGCCTTCACATTGACTTGCCTGGACATGGAAATGTGTTGATCGCTTCAGACGCATTGTATACATCAGAAAGCCTTGGACCACCAGTTAAACCACCAGGTATTTTATATGATTCAGTCGGTTACCATGCGACTGTCGAACGGATCAGAGAGTATGCAGCCAGGACTAATGCGGAAATTTGGTTTGGCCATGATGCAAATCAGTTTGAAACGATGATTAAATCTACGGATGGGTATTACGAATAAATACTTCAAATATGAATGACTTTGAGGGAGATAGAGGGAGGATGAACATTGAGACAAATCGGCACGTTAATCAGGGAGCATCACAATATTGATCAGTCAGCCAAGGCTATCGAAGTCATTAATCCCTATAATCAGGAGCTATTAGCTACTGTTTATAGCTCGTCTCCAGAGGAGGTAGAAGAAGCGGTCACGGTTGCGCATGAAATGTTTGAGCAAACCATGCGCCATATGCCAGCCCATGAACGCAGCAAAATACTGCGTCTCGCTGCTAGTTTGCTAGAAGAGCGAAGCGAAGAATTTGCCAAAGTGATTAGTGAAGAAGCGGGCAAACCCATTGTGGAAGCGAGAGGAGAGGTTTTTCGGGGGATTCAAGTCCTGCAGTTTTCGAGTGAGGCTGCAAAAAACTTAAATGGGGAACAAATTGTGATGGACAGCGCCATCGGTGGAGAGAACCAAATTGGCTTCTCTAAGCGTGTGCCATTAGGAGTTATTGCAGCCATCACCCCATTTAACTTCCCTTTGAACTTAGCTTTGCATAAAATTGCCCCTGCCATTGCCGTCGGTAATACGATCGTGCTGAAGCCGGCAGAGAAAACGCCCATCTCCTCTGTATTATTGCATGAGTTGCTGCTGGAAGCGGGGTTACCGGCAGGTGCTTTTAATATGGTGAATGGATATGGCTCTGATCTAGTTGAACCGCTTGTCACTCATCCAAAAGTGAAAAAGATGACGTTTACCGGAAGTGGAAAAGTCGGTTGGCATATTAATGCACTTGCCAAGAATAAGCCAGTAACGTTAGAGCTTGGTTCTAATGCCCCCAATATCATTTTTGATGATGCCAACATTGGAAATGCGGCCTCGTCAATCGCGATGGGAGGCTATACATTTGCGGGACAGGCTTGTGTATCAGCACAGCGTGTTTTTGTTCACGAAAATGTGTATGAAGAATTCACGAAATTATTAAGGGCTAAGATTGAACAGTTGAAGATGGGTAACCCTGCCGAAGAAGCTACACAATTGGGGCCAATGATCACAGAAGAAGCAGCCATTCGTGCAGAAGAATGGATTAATCAGGCGGTAGACGAAGGTGCAACAATCTGCACCGGAGGAAAACGCAATGGTACCTTCTTGGAAGCTACTATTTTAGAAAATGTAAAACCAGCTATGAACGTTATTTGTATGGAAGTGTTTGCACCGATTGTGGCGATTATCCCATTCACTGATGAAGAAGAGGTTGTGGAACAAGCAAATGATACAGAATACGGTTTACAGGCAGGCGTCTTTACGAGCGATATTAATCGTGCTTTCAGAATCGCTGACAAATTGGAGATGGGCGGTGTATGGATCAATGAAGTTTCCGTTCGCAGATATGACCATATCCCATATGGGGGCGTTAAACAGAGCGGATTAGGCAAAGAGGGCGTTCGATATGCTATTGAAGGAATGTCCGACGTGAAATTTATCGGGGTGAAAATTATTTAAAGGTAGGAGATTGTATGAAAATCCGATCAGCTATTTTGCGTTCTTCGGGTGTGCAGCAACCATATGCAGACAGCAACCCGATTCAGATAGAAGAAATTGAATTAGATCCCCCTCAAGCCGGGGAAGTTCTTATTAGAATTAAAGCAGCCAGTCTTTGCCATTCAGATTTATCCGTTATTAACGGAAGTCGGCCTCGTCCGCTCCCAATGGCTTTAGGGCATGAAGCGGCTGGTATTGTAGAGGAAGTCGGTAACGGAGTAACAAATTTCAAAAAGGGAGATAAAGTTATTTGTGTGTTTGTGCCAAGCTGCGGCCATTGTATACCATGTGCTGAAGGTCGTCCTGCCTTGTGTGAACCGGGTGCAAGAGCCAACGGGGATGGCACATTGATCAATGGAGGAATCCGGTTGCATGCAGGCGAAGAAAAAATCGGGCATCATGTAGGAGTTTCTGCATTCTCTGAATATGCTGTTGTTTCTCAAAATTCATTAGTGAAAGTTGAAGAGGATATCCCCTATGAGAAACTCGCCTTATTTGGATGTGCTGTTATTACAGGTGTGGGGGCAGTGGTGAATACAGCTAAAGTTCAATTAGGATCGACAGTGGCAGTTGTAGGCCTGGGGGGCATCGGTTTAAGTGCTCTACTTGGTGCTATTGCAGCAGGTGCTAGGGAAGTGATTGCCATCGATATTAATGAAAACAAGCTAAAGCAAGCTACTTCACTTGGAGCTACTGCCGTTTTTAATTCAAAAGATTCAAATGTAGTTGACCAGGTAAAGGAGCATACTGGGGGCGGAGTTGATTATGCCTTTGAAACAGCAGGTGTGGTCCCAGCATTGGAAGTGGCTTATTCGATTACAAAAAGAGGCGGTACAACAACTACAACCGGTCTTCCACATCCTAATCATACGTTTTCGTTCCCGTATTTGACATTAACCGCCGAGGAAAAAACAATGAAAGGGTCTTATGTAGGAAGCTGTGTCCCATTAAGGGATATTCCTCATTATATCCATATGATGAAAACGAATAGATTACCGGTTGATAAGCTGCTGTCAAAAATCATTTCGTTGGATGAAATTAATGAAGGTTTTGATTTGCTCGCGGCTGGTGATCATTCAAGAATAATTATTAACATGAATTAGGTTTATAAAGGCATTAGTAAAAGTAGATGAATAAATAATAGAATTTTATAGTCGTATAGCGATACATGTAAAGGTACTGCTTGTTAATCAGTGTAAATGATAGCAAATTATGTAGTCGCAAGAAACATCTCTTCTATTTTGGTAGTATAGAACATTTACTACCCCAAATGTTGAGATGTTTTTTATTTAACCATAATCTAACCATATTCTTTTAAAAGTAATCGTATGTATGGTCAGATAAGTCGCCATTTGCTGGCTGGAAAGTCATCTCATCGATTTATTCTTAGGTGTTTAGCATGAAGTTTTTTCGGCAAGATAGGGCATATTGTATGATATAATTTAAAGTATTAAGTGAAACATTACTTACTAAATAGAAGGAACGGTGAAGAGTTTTTTGGACAGTCTATGGACCTCAGTTATCATTGTGTTAATCCTTATTGTGGCGAATGGTATTTTTGCCATGACCGAGATTGCGATTGTTACGTCAAAAAAGAACAGACTGGAGAAATTGCGCGATGAAGGGAATTCCAGTGCGCGCTATGCGTTGTTATTAGCGGAGGATCCGAATCAGTTATTGTCGACGATTCAGATTGGCATTACCTTAATTGGCGTCATCACAGGTGCCTTTGGCGGGGCTACCATTGCTGGTCAGGTAGCCGTGTATGTAGAACAAATTGACGCTCTTGCTCCATTCAGCTATGAGCTAAGCTTTATTATGGTTGTTGGACTTTCCACTTACCTGTCATTGATTATTGGTGAGCTGGTTCCAAAACGGATTGGGATGGGGAATCCTGAAAGAGTGGCCTGTGCCGTGGCAAAGCCGATGTTTTATTTTTCGAAAATAGGCCGGCCGGTCATCTGGTTTTTAAGTAAATCAACTGAATTTGTCTTGAAATTATTGCGAATAAAACCGAACCAGGAGCCGGATGTGACCGAAGAGGAAATCACGCAATTAATTGCACAGGGCGTTCACAGCGGTGTCGTGGAAGAGATAGAGCAGGATATCGTTGAACAGATTTTCTATTTAGGCGACAAACGTTTGAGTGATATTTTAACCCCTCGAACCCAGCTTGTTTGCCTTGATTTAGAGGAACCATTTGAAGAGAATATGGAAATCATCAATCAAAGCCATTACTCTAAATTTCCTGTCGGGCTAGGAAGCTTGGATAATTTCCAAGGCATCCTCCATAAGAAAGACCTTGTTTCCAAAATTGTGGCAGGGGGGACCTTCTCATTAGCTGACTGTGTCAAAGACACACTCGTCTTGCCGGAGCAAATGAAGGTGTTTCGCGCATTGGAATTGCTGAAGAAATCGGGTCAGCATGAGGCGATGATCATTGATGAGTATGGCGGAATAGAAGGCTTTGTCACGCTCCATGATATTATGGAGAATATCGTGGGCGAAATCCCGGGAAGAGATGACGAGGACGACCCGAGAATTATCAAGAGAGACGAAAATTCCTGGTTAGCCGATGGTCTTGTTTCGATGGATACCTTTGTCAGATATTTTGATTTAGAGGAGTATACAGCCCTTCTTAAAGATAATAAGAATTTCCACACATTAGGCGGGCTTGTGATCAATGAAATGGGCTATATCCCGAAAGAGAAGGACACCATTCAAGTCGGTGATTTGAGAATTGAAGTGGTGGACATGGACCGCGCACGAGTGGATAAGCTATTAATTACAAGGGTCAAAATAGAGACAATTGAAGAATGAATATACATAAAGATGGCCAAATTTAATGGTCATCTTTTTTATTTATGATTCTTTTCTACCTGAAAATTATCGAAATATTCATTCTTCTGTGATAATCTGAGAAAAAAGCATAGGGGTGAGCGGGTTGAAACAGATAATCGCGCTAGGCGGAGGGGGATTCTCGATGGAGCCAGAGAATCCGTTGTTGGATGAATACATATTAAGGCAGTCAGCTGCTCGGGTACCGAAGATTTGCTTTATCGGAACGGCGAGCGGGGATGCGGAAGGCTATATTGAACGGTTTTATCAGTTTTTCAATCAGTATGACTGTGAGCCAGCTCATCTCTCTCTTTTCAAGCCGCCATCCAGGGATTTAGAGAGCTTCGTGTTAGCGCAGGACATCATTTATGTCGGCGGCGGGAGCACGAAGAATTTGATGGCGCTCTGGAAGGAGTGGGGGCTCATCGACATCCTGAAGAAGGCCTATGAGCAAGGAGTTCTATTATGCGGCATTAGTGCCGGCGCCATTTGCTGGTATGAGATGGGGGTGACTGATTCATACGGCGGGGAGCTTGAGCCGGTGAAGGGTACCGGGATTCTTCAAGGCAGCCATTCACCTCATTATGATGAGGAGAAGAAGAGGCGCCCTGCCTACCAGCGCATGATCAAGGAAGGTGTGCTGAAGGGCGGGATGGCGGCAAGTGACGGCACAGCCCTTCATTACGTTAATGGGGAATTGAAGCACATCGTCAGCTCACGTCCGGAAGCGAGGGCCTATGAGGTGACGACAGAAGGCGAGAGGGAAATCAAGCCCTATTATTTAGGTCTTGATTATATCCGAACAGGGGAACGCCTTACCTTGAAGCCGTTCAAGGAAGATGCATTTCCGCTGCTCATGAAGTGGATTGAGAGTGAAGAACAAGTGACCCTCTGGTCTGGCTCGACTTTTACCTTCCCTCTGACCGAGAAGCAATTAATCGCCTATCAGGCTGATAAAAGTCAAATCGCCTTCAGCGCTTTCTCGAATGAAACAGGGGAATGCATCGGTCATATTGCGATCGGCAGGATAAACAATCGCCATCAATCAGCACGTATCGGCAAGGTGTTAATTGGAGATCCTGCGATGCGCGGCAAGGGGTTTGGGGAAGAAATGGTGAGGGAGGCGGTCCGTTTTGCCTTTCAGCATTTGCGGGTCCATAAAATAACCCTTGGCGTGTATGAGCAAAACGCGAGAGCCATTGCCTGCTATGAGAGGATTGGCTTTAAGAAGGAGGGGCTTCTGAAGGACCATGCGAGAGTGGGGGATGGCTATTGGAATATGTGGGAGATGGGCTTGCTAGAGGTTTAATTTTCCTCTTAAAGGTTACTAAATGATAGTGGTTTCGTTTTAGAAAGGGTGATAGATTTATGATGGGACATACGGAAATAGAGCAGCTGGAGGTCATGAAGCGCCTGAAAAGCGCGGTCCAGACATTTGGGCATAGGGCACCTCAATATGAAGAAAATCATGCCTTTCCATTTGAGAATATAGAGGATTTGAAGGAGATTGGCTATACGAAGCTGACCCTGCCGAAGGAATATGGCGGATATGGGGAAGGACTAGAGGCATTCCTGTACGGGCAGGAATTAATCGCGAGTGCCTGCGGCTCCACCTCGCTTGCGATTGGCTGGCATAATATGACCGTCTTAGAGATTCTCGAGAACAAGCAATGGGAACCGGCGAAAAAGGAGGAGTTATTCCGCGCAATCGCCAATGGGGCCCTTGTGAACAGGGCAGCCTCTGAGCCGGCAACAGGAAGCCCGACAAGAGGCGGACGACCGCAAACGACCGCCGAGAGAACCACGGATGGCTGGATATTGAATGGCCGCAAAACGTTCACCTCGCTCGCTCCTGCATTGGACTTGTTTCTAGTCAGTGCCTGGGTGCCGGAAGAGGAGGCGGTCGGCTGGTTCCTGGTACATAAGGATATCAATGGCGTTTCGATTGATGAGACATGGGATTTGATTGCCATGGAAGGCACAGGCAGCCATGATCTCGTCCTGGAAAACGTCCTCGTTAAATCAGATGATTATGTCGAGAAAGCGACACCAAAGAAAGCAACCGGCTGGTTATTGCATATTCCTGCCTGTTATATCGGGATTGCTCTAGGTGCGCGGAATTACGCCGTGCAATTTGCGAAAAGCTATACGCCGAACAGCCTGCGCGAGCCAATTGCCAGCCTGCCTCATATCCAGGACAAGATTGGCCATATTGAGCTTGAGCTCATGCAGGCCCGCCATTTCCTCTACTCGGTCGCAAGAAAATGGGACGCGGCACCAAATGAGCGCGAGACACAGGGGAGAGAGCTTGCAGCCGTAAAGCATGCGGTCACGAATGCAGCCATCTCCATCGTCGATAAGTCGATGCGAATCGTTGGCGCGCAGAGCTTAAAGAAATTCAATCCCCTCCAGCGCTATTTCCGCGACGTAAGGGCAGGGCTCCATAATCCGCCGATGGATGATGCGGTCATTACCTTACTTGCAAAAGGTATACTTGAGGAAGAAGAGGAGAGAACAACATGAAGTCAATCATATTAGATGTGGATACAGGAATTGACGATTCCTTGGCGATCGCCTATGCGGTCCACTCCCCAGAACTAGAGATTCTCGGTCTCACAACCTGCTTCGGGAATGTGAGTGTGGAGAAGGCGACACGGAACTCACGGCTTGTCCTTGAGAAGCTTGGCCGAACAGACATCCCTGTGTATGCAGGTGCCGGAGAAACGCTAAAGCGTGGACTAAACGGGGACTATCCGCGTGTCGTTCATGGAGATGATGGGCTCGGGAACTTGATTGACGCAGAACCAACACCAGAAATGGCGACAAGCGAGCAGCATGCCGTTGATTTTCTCATCGAGCAGGTGAAAAGTAAGCCTGGCAAGGTTACGTATATTTGTGTAGGACCGCTGACGAATCTGGCACTTGCCCTCCAAAAGGCACCTGAAATCACGGCTCTATTGGAAGAGGTCATCATCATGGGCGGTGCGGTCTACACGAAGGGGAATATCACCCCGCATGCGGAGGCGAATATCCACCGCGACCCGGATGCGGCTGACTTTGTCTTCCGCTCCAATTTGCCGCTTTACCTCGTCGGGCTGGATGTCACCATGCAAACGCTGCTCCCGACAGAAGAGCTGGCTATCTGGCGCGAGCAGAAGGGAGAAGTCGGCTCCTTCTTCGCGGACATGACCGAGTTCTACATTGATTTCTATAAGAAAACGAACCCCGGCATCAAGGGCTGTGCCTTGCATGACCCGCTGGCTGTCGGTGTGGCGATCGACAAGAGCTTTGTTAAATTGAAGCCAGAGCGCCTCTGGGTCGAGCTAGAAGGAGAAAAAGAAGGAAAGACCAATCCGAACGCCCAAGGCAGACCGCTTGTGAATGTATGCGCGGACGTGGATGAGGAGCGTTTTGTGAAGCATTTCTTGGGCAGAGTGCTCTAAATAGAATGGCTCAGCTGTCTTTAGTAAGATGGCTGGGCTATTTTTGTGCATGAAAAAAGCTCCCCATCTCCACGATTTTTGAATTTCGTGCGACTGTAGGAGCCTTTCCCTTTCTTATTCTTCACGACCCGTGTGGTTGGGTTGATTGACCATGTCATGCGGCTGTTTGACATCTCGCCGATGGTTTTCTTCTTTTTCTTCATAATGTGTTTCCTCCTCGGATATTAGTGTGGTCTTCTAGCGGCAGGTTTGCTGCAGGCAACAAGAAGCAAAAAGCCACCCCGTGCATCAGCAAGAAGGGTGGCCATTCGCCAACAGAGAGGTACCAGCTCTCTATTGTACTGTCTATGATTACCATAATATACCCGTTGGCTCAGTTAATCAACAAATAATGGTGGGAAGAGCAAACTATTTTATTCATGAGGGAAAACTTGATGAATAATAGAATAGGTATTAGTCAGGGAAGTTTTCTTTTATGCTTATTTGGTTTTCGTACTATTGCCATGAATGAGCTTTCTTACTAGATATATAATCCCCGCTAAAGCACCCAATGTTATTATACTTCCTATAAAGCTAAAACTGCTTAGCATGAACATCCTCCTTTTTGACAGATATTTTGGTTCTACTGTGAAACTTCCATCCCTATAGATAAAAACAATCAGAGATCCTTAAAATAACAAAACCATACTAACACACGAAAGAATAGTTTTCGTTCATTTCTCCATTTTTGAATAAAATGACCTATGGATTTCTACTAAAAATAATAAAAGAACGAATAATCTTATTTTGTTAAACATTGGAGGAAACAAAAAAACTGGCTCTTTGGCATTAGCAGCATTCCTTACGAAAACAGCCTTATAAAAGTTTACGATGCTTCTCTTTTAGATTTCTTTCAGTAACTGATATCTTATGCTAGAATAACAAAACCTACTGCATTTACCGCGGCGAATATAGAAAGGTTGATGCAAAATGAACAAATGGTTACAACAATTTAAGGAAACATTACTCAATGAATTCGGAGAGAGTATCCAATTCATTGGCTTACAAGGCAGTCGCGCTCGCAATGAAGCAACTGAAGACAGCGATATTGATGTAGTTGTTATTTTCGATACACTAACTATTGATAAATTAAAAAGATACGAAGCAGTCGTTCAAACGATGCCTGACCGTCATTTACTTTGTGGCTTTGTAGGGGGGATGGATGACTTAAATATTTGGGATAAAGCAGATTTATTTACGTTTATCTATGATACAAAAACTATCTATGGGCAGCTAGCTATTTCGAAAACAGCCATTACAACAGCTCATGTGAAAAAGTTTGTCCGTTCAACAGCTGGAAACATTTATCACATGACCCTGCACAATTATTTACATGGAAAATCTACTGAAATGATTCATGATTTATTTAAAAATGCTCGCTTTGCGATTCAAGGGAATGTTTTTTTACAACATACTGAATTCATCTCCCAACTAAATGAATTATCAACAGTTACAAAGGGTTACGACACGGATGTTATAACACGTCTCATTTCTTTAAAAAATCATGCACAAGTCGATTTGGACAAGGATACAGAACTTTTATTAGCTTGGTCAAAAGAAATATTGCAAGCTGTAAAAGACGAAACAGTGAGTTAATCTTTAGGGAAATATTGAATTAACAACAGCGTTAAAAATGAAAGAATACGAATTTGAAGCCTCCTGATAAGTGGGAATCCAGTGGAATTAGCTCGCTAGATGTGGCTGTAAACCGTATTCTTTTTAAGCTTGCATTCTCTAATCCTCAAACTGACAGAACCCAAGCACATGTCCATCCGGATCCTTGAAGTCAAAGGTGCGTATATCTGGGTAATTCCCGATATCCTCTGCCTCTACATGATTTTCAATCAGGAACGTATGCACATCATCAATATTGGTTGTAAAGAAGTTAAAAGGGGAGTGGTTGGAGGGCTGGACATTGGCCGATTGCACAAGGGTCAGGGAGGTTTCGCCGACCGTGAATGCGGCATAGCCATTTCGATTCCACCTTAAGGTTAACCCTAGTATCTCTGAATACCATTTAATCGAGCGGTCCATATCACTTACCTCGACAAATACCGTGTCAATTCTGTGTACTAAGCCTTTCATTGTTCCTCTCCTTTCGATTGCTCAATGAGAAAGATATTCGACAAGATTATGGTTATTCCTTCTCATAAGGAGGACTTAGCGTGTTTTTAGTGAATTGGTTTAATATAGGGTAGCAAGAGATTCCGGCAAAAGGAGGTAAACATGGATTTTTTATTTTGGCTGGCTATTGGTTTCATCATCCTTGGATTTTGTGCGATTATGGTAATCAAGCTGGTGATGAAAGAACCTACGGAAAAAAATCTGATTTGGTTCATCTGCGGGACCGGGGTTTGGGGAGCAGTGAGCGTCTTGCTTGTTCCTTGGCTGTTTGGAAGACTTTAAGGTAGAGAAAAGGGAATGTCGGTTGAACAAGGTGGAATCGTCCTGGCTAATAAATAGCTTCATTTTTATAGATTGAAAAGCATGATTGATAATCCATAGGGAAATAAGGGACACTACACAGAATGCTGTATAGTGTCCCTTATTTTATTTGATATGCTACGAATATTAACATCACTGTTATTGATTGTTGGTGGATAACATTGTGATAATCATGAATAATGAATATAGGAGGTATGAAAAGTATGATAAGTACGAATCTGAAGAAACTGCGGTTGCATCATAAATTAACACAGGAGGAAGTTGCTTTCAGGATTAATGTGTCAAGACAGGTGATTGCCAAATGGGAAAAGGGGGAATCTACACCTGATCTAGGTCATTGTCAGGCGTTAGCGAAATTGTATAATGTATCAATTGATAATTTAGTGAATTTTAACGGAGAGGATATGAATGTAATCATACCCATACCGCCGAAGGGAAAGCACTTTTTTGGCGTTGCCAAAATGGGAGAACGCGGGCAAATCGTTATTCCTAAAAAAGCACGTGATGTATTTCAAATAGAACCAGGGGACACCCTTGTTATTTTAGGAGATGAAGATAGAGGCCTTGCTATTGTTCCAGAAAAGATGATGCATGCCTTCTTTAATCTTGTGCAAACACCGTTTCAAAAGGAGGATGAATGATGGATCAGGCTATTTCAATTGATCAGTTAACCAAAAAATACAATGAAAAAACGGCTGTAGACAATGTATCCTTTTCAATCCAAAAGGGAGAGTTGTTTGGTTTATTAGGGGTAAATGGAGCAGGGAAAACAACGTTAATTAAAATGCTGTGCTGCTTAACAGCGCCTACAAACGGGTGTGCATCTATACTGGGATATGATATTGAAGAAAACCAAAAACAAGTGAAGGAAATCATCGCAGTCTCTCCTCAGGAAACGGCGATTGCGCCCAATTTGACTGTTCGTGAAAACTTAGAATTAATGGCTGGCATTCATGGATACTCAAAAATGGAGGTCAAAGAAAAAACAGCTCATATGATTGCTGCGTTTTCATTACAACCATATGAAAATCAAAAAAGTAAAACGTTATCCGGCGGTTGGCAACGGAAACTCAGCATTGCTCTTGCGCTTATTTCAGAACCGAAAATATTATTTTTAGATGAGCCTACATTAGGCTTGGATATTATAGGACGGCGTGAATTATGGGCTCTCATTGAAAAATTGAAAGAAAAAACAACCATTGTTTTAACCACTCATTATTTAGAAGAAGCAGAAGCGTTGTGTGATCGTATTTGTGTCATGAAAGATGGGAAAGTAAAAGCCATCGGAACAGTCAAAGAGCTCCTATCTATGACAAACACAGGGAATTTCGAGGATGCCTTTGTGAAAATAGTAACAAAGGAGGAGTTAGGATGAAAACGATGATTTTTGCTAATCGAGTAATGAAAGAAATTATCAGGGATCCTATTTCAATGTTCTTTGGTGTGGCCTTTCCTCTTATTTTACTAATCCTTTTATCAGCGATTAATAGCAGTATCCCTGTGGACTTATTCGATATTTCTTCATTAGCTCCTGGCATAGCCGTGTTTGGTCTTTCCTTTATGGCATTGTTTGCGGCTCAAGTAGTAGCAAAGGATCGTGCTAGTTCGTTTTTAACGAGATTATTTACAACACCGATGACCGCTCACAATTTTATTTTAGGATATATGTTACCTCTGGTGATCATGTCAGTTATACAAGTCGCTGTGTGCCTGTTTGCCGCCTTATTTCTAGGGCTTGATTTTACGATGACGATTTTTGCGGTAATGGTGGCATTGATACCTATGGCATTAATCTATATTGGTCTTGGTCTTATTTGCGGAACATTGTTTAGCGAAAAGGCTGCAACAGGAATTTGTGGCGCTCTCCTTACGAATTTTGCGGCATGGCTATCGGGCGTTTGGTTTGATTTAGAGTTAGTGGGAGGGATTTTTAAGGATATCGCTCATGCACTGCCATTTTTCCATGCGGTTGAAGTGGGGAAAGCTGTATTAAATGGAACTTATGAAGCCATGCTTCCACATCTCTGGTGGGTATTGGCCTATGCGGTCATCATCATCGTTATTTCCATCTTTGTCTTTAAAAAGAAAACGCAAGAAGTCTAGTGTATGAAAATAGTAATTAGATAAGCTATTCTTTTGAATAAGCATAGGGAAAGAGCCTTTCTACACTTTTGTAGAAGGCTCTTTTATCTCCTGAATCATGAATTGAATAGCCCTAACTTTCCAATCCGATCAACCGCTTCGATAAGCCGGTCTTCATCAACCAACAGACCGACACGAATATAGCCTTCGCCATATTCACCAAACCCTTTGCCCGCTGCAACGGCTACATCCGCTTTTTCTAGCAAAAAGTCAGCGAAACTTTCGCTCGTGAAGCCGGAAGGGACCGGAAGCCAGGCAAAGAAGGAGCCGGTTGGCGCATCGACTTCCCAGCCGATTTTTTGGCAGGCAGAAATGAAGGCATTCCGTCGCTGTTCATAACGGGCGACAAGTTCGTCAACGCAGGATTGATCCCCGGTTAAGGCAGCGATGGCCGCTTTTTGCACAGCAGGGAAGAGACTGACGTACAGATGGTCCTGAATGAGATTGAGCGCATCGATGATGGCTGGATTTCCGACCGCAAAGCCCACACGCCAGCCTGCCATATTGTACGTTTTCGATAAGGTGTACATTTCAATGCCGACATCCTTTGCGCCTTCCGCTTCAAGGAAGCTGACCGGCCTTTGTCCATCAAAGCCAATCGCGCCATAGGCGAAATCATGCAGGACGTTAATCTTATGTTCTTTGGCAAAGGCGACTGTTTTTTCAAAAAAGGCTAGATCCGCCGTAGCGCCTGTTGGATTGTTCGGATAGTTTAAATACATGAGCTTTGCCTCGTTCCGTTGTTCGAAAGGGATGCCCTCATAATCGGGCAAAAATTGATTGTCCTTTGTGAGCGGGAATGTTTCGACATTGACGTTTGCGAGTACTGCCCCGGATAAATAGTCAGGATAGCCTGGGTTTGGCAGAAGCATGAGCTCGCCATCGTTGAGCAGGCACATTGGCAGCTCAACTAGCCCGGCCTTCGTTCCAAAAAGGATGGCAACCTCTTGTTTAGGATCGATTTTGACTCCGTATTGCTTTTGATAAAATTCCGCGGCCGCTTCCTTCAATTCCTCTAAGCCGCGGAATGGAGAATATTTATGCGTTTGTGCGTCCTCAGCCGCTGCCTGCAGGGCTTTCACGATATGCGGAGGGGTAGGCTGATCGGGATTTCCTTGCCCGAGATTAATAATATCTCTCCCTTCAGCCATGGCACGGCTAACCTTTTGAACAAGTGCGGCAAAAAACTGGTCTGGCAATTTCTTTAAGCGTTCTGAATAGGTCATATTATTCACCCTTAATAAGGAAATAGTTTCTAAGATTGCAATAATTATTAAAATTCTATAACCTTTAATTAAAAATGTCTACAGTGAGGTGATTGGTCATGAAAATAGCGGTTGTACAAATGGATGTGGCTTTTGCTGATCCAGACAGAAATTTTGGGCAAGTGGAAGGGTTCATTGAAGAGGCTGCGAAGGCAGGGACAGAGGTGATTGTTCTCCCGGAAATGTGGAATGCGGGCTATGCCTTAAAGGAGCTTGAACGATTAGCAGATGTTAATGGGGAGCGAACGAAGAAATTCCTTAGCCGCCTGGCGACAAAGCATCACGTCCATATTGTCGGCGGTTCGGTTGCGACAAAGAAGAACGGCAGGTTTTATAATACGATGTATGTCGTTGATCAATCCGGTGATATCGTCTCTGAATATGATAAAGCCCATCTTTTCAAGCTGATGGATGAGCATAAGTTTATGAGTGCAGGGGAGAAGGCGAATGTTTTCACCTTGGCTGGGGTGACGTGCGGGGGGATCATTTGCTATGATTTGCGCTTTCCGGAATGGACGCGGACCCATGCATTGAAGGGGGCGGCGGTTATGTTCATCCCTGCCCAGTGGCCAAAGCCGCGAATTGATCATTGGCAGCTATTGCTTCAGGCTAGAGCGATTGAGAATCAATGCTATATCGTGGCGGTCAACCGTGTCGGTGAAGATCCGAATAATGAGTTCAATGGTCATTCGATGGTCATCGCGCCGTGGGGAGAGCTGCTTTTGAGCGGGGAAGCGGGGGAAGGAATCTTTTATACAGAGCTTGATTTCCAGGAAGTGAAGCGTGTCAGAAAAGCCATTCCTGTTTTTGATGATAGGAGAACCCATTTATATGAGCTGTGAAAAAAATTTTCGGGATATTGATTGATTTAGCAAGGAGTAAAGCGTTTTCACAAATTTTATCAAAAAAGATTATCGTTGACAGAATGTTTAGAACTCTGTAATATCATAATCAAATTAAATACATTGCTTATCGAGAGTGACCGAGGGACTTGGCCCTATGACGTCCGGCAACCCCCTTTATTGAGGGAAGGTGCCAATTCCAGCAGAATGGATGACATTCTGAAAGATAAGTCGAGATAGATGTTTATTTCGATGCCCCTTTCAGATGAGAGGGGCATTTTTATTGTAGAAAATGTACAGGGATAGAGGTTGGCATATGATTAGTATTCAGAATCTTAACAAAATTTATAAAACGAAAAGCGGCGTAGTCAATGGTGTCGATAATGTATCCCTAGAGGTTAAAAAAGGCGAGATATTCGGGATCGTCGGATACTCAGGAGCAGGGAAAAGCTCGCTGCTTCGCTGCATTAATTTGCTGGAGCGTCCAACCTCGGGCAGGATCACGGTTGATGGACTGGACCTGACGAAGCTGAGAAGGGAAAATTTGCGGCAGGCACGCTTGAAAATCGGGATGATCTTTCAGCACTTTTATCTGATCAGCCAGAAAACAGTATTTGAGAATATTGCGTTTGCTTTGAAGGCAGCCAATATGCCGCAGGCAAAGCGAAAAAAACGAGTGGAAGAGCTGCTGAAAATGGTCGGATTAGCCGACAAGCGTGATGTGTATCCTTCCCAGCTGAGCGGGGGACAGAAGCAGCGTGTCGCGATTGCCAGGGCGTTAGCGAATAACCCGACCGTCCTTCTCTGTGATGAGGCGACCTCAGCACTCGACCCAACAACGACGAAGTCTATCTTGAATCTATTGAAAAAAATCAATCAGGAGCTCAACATCACAATTGTCTTGATTACGCATGAGATGAATGTCGTGAAGGAAATTTGTCACCGGATGGCGATCATGCAGGATGGCAGGGTCATCGAGGAAGGCTCGGTGTATGAAATTTTCGCTAAACCGCAGACCGATCTGACAAAGGAATTCATCAGTAGTGTGGTCTCGTTCGACATACCCGAAGCCATTTACAAGGAATGCGAGGGTCCGATTGTCAAGGTGACATTCAGGGGGACGGTTGCTGGGGAGGGCGTCATCTCAGATACGCTTCAGCAATTCCAAGTGAAGGGCAATTTCTTACATGGCTCGATTGAATACATACAGGATTTGCCGCTCGGTATTTTTATCATGGAGCTTCGCGGACAGAAGGAAGAGATTCATAAAGCCATCTCTTATATAAAAAATCGCGAAGCAGAAGTGGAGGTGATCCAGCATGGGCTTTGATTTCAACCACTTTGTTGAGCTGATTCCAGAGATCAACACGGCGTTTCTGCAGACGATTTACATGATTACAATTTCCCTCGCTGTTGCGATTGTGATTGGCTTGCCCGTCGGGATTATTCTTTATGTAACAGATAAGGGTCTGTTTTGGGAAAACAAAACGGTACAGACGATTCTAGGATTTTTCGTCAATCTCATCCGCAGTATCCCGTTTATTATTTTGTTGGTTGCTCTCATCCCGTTGACCGACTTGATTGTCAATACGACGATTGGACCGGCAGCAGCGAGTGTATCGCTATCTGTGGCGGCGATTCCGTTTTTTGCGAGAATCGTTGAAACGTCATTGCGGGAGATTGATAAGGGTGTCATCGAAGCCGCGATTGCAGCTGGTGCAACACCGTGGATGATTATAAAAGATGTCCTCTTGCTTGAAGCGAGATCCGGAATCATCTCAGGTATTACTCTGACATTGATCAGCTTGATTGGTTTCTCTGCCATGGCCGGAACGGTCGGGGGCGGCGGGATTGGCGATTTGGCGATTCGCTACGGCTATTACCGCTATGATAATACCATCATGATTGCAACCGTCATTATATTGATTGTTTTAGTTCAGGTTATCCAATTTGCTGGTGATTTCATCGCAAAGGTTATCGATAAAAGATAAATAGAAAAGGGGAAATGGTTCATGAAAAAGGGGTTAACAGCATTTATTTTATTAGTAGTTATAAGTGTACTGGCAGCGTGCGGAGGCAATGAAAGCAGCGGGGACGCAAGCACGGAGTCGAAGGATATTAAAATTGGCGCCACGTCCGGTCCTTATAGCGATATGGTCACAAAAGCCATTAAGCCAGGCTTGGAGGAATTGGGCTATAAGGTAGAGGTAGTGGAATTCAGTGATTATATCCAGCCGAACAAAGCACTTGATACGGGTGATATTGATGCGAACCTATTCCAGCATACGATTTACCTAGAAAACTTTGAAAAAGAGAACAGCATGGATTTATCCGCTTTAATTACCGTACCGACGGCGCCGATGGGCATTTATTCAAACACCTACAAATCATTCGATGAAGTGAAGGATGGCGCGACCATCACCATTCCGAATGACCCGGTCAATGCAGCCCGTGCATTCACGACGCTTCAGGATGAAGGATTACTCGTCGTGGATGAAAAGGCGGATCCGCTTAAGGTATCTGAAAAGGATATCGTTGAGAACAAGAAAAACCTGAAATTCCAGCCGCTTGAATCAGGCCAGCTTCCTCGCTCTGTTGACAGCGCCGACCTCGCCGCTGTCCCAGGAAACTTCGCACTCGCTGCAAAGATGGATTTATTAAGTGCATTAGCACTTGAGAATATGGCTGATCAGTACCGCAATGTAGTAGCTGTCAAGGCAGATAAGGAAGATTCACAGCTTGCTAAGGATCTATTAAAAGTCGTCGAGGCAGATGCATTCGAGAAAGTGATTGATGAGGAATTTGAAGGGTTTGGCAAGCCTGAATGGATGAAATAAAATCTTGAACCATCCAAAACAAAGAGGTTAGATAGAAAGTAAATAATTGGATGGCACTCCCTGCTTTTTTTATAAAAAGGCAGGGTTTTACCCTACAACGATAGAAATGAGTGATGAAAATGACCGTATTTTCCGTTCATGCAGCACCAAGTGAATATATCTTGAAAGAGAATGCCTTAGATTTATTGGAAGCAAAGCTATTGGAACGTAATCTCCGTAAGGTACTGGTCGTTCATGGAGAAAAATCGTGGGAGGCAGCTAAGTCGTATTGGCCGCAAATGGAAGAGGTACAAGCTGAGGAATATACATACGGAGGAGACTGCACATTATCCGAAATCGAAGCGGTGGCCGGGCTGGTCAAGCAGCATTCCTTGGATGCGGTCATCGGCGTCGGAGGCGGAAAGGTGCTCGATCTTGTGAAGGCGGTGTGCGATGAGACTGGGAGGCAGGCAATTCTCATCCCGACCTTGGCATCGAATTGTTCGCCATGGACGCCATTGAGTGTAATCTATGATGAATCAGGTGCCTTCATTCGTTATGACATCTATCCGGTTTGTACCAGTCTCGTGCTGGTGGAGCCGCGAATTTTAGCTGAGGCTCCAGTTAGGATGCTCATTGCCGGCATTGGAGACACCTTAGCTAAATGGTATGAAGCCGATGTGCAGATAGCGGACATTGATCCTAAGCCTGTACCTCTGCAAATCGCCCATTTTGCCGCAAGACAATGTAAGGACCTGCTGCTTCAATCAGCCCGTGGAGCGGTGGCTGCTGCAAAGGCAGGGGAAGTGAATGAAGACTTCATCCAAGTAGCGGAGACGATCATGATGTATGGCGGCATGGTGGGCGGCTATGGGGATCATTACGGTCGGATTGCTGGTGCGCATTCGATTCACAACGGGTTAACGGCACTGGAGGAAACCCATCATGCCTTGCATGGGGATAAGGTGGCTTATGGCATTTTGGTTCAGCTTGTGCTCGAGGACAAATGGATGGAAATTGTCGAGCTTCAACCGTTTTATGAGGAGCTGGGTCTTCCTTTATCATTAATTGATTTAGGGGTGGAGGATGTAACAAAAGCGATAATGGAAGAAATCGCTAAAAAGGCGACACTGGCGAGTGAGTCCATTCATGTCATGAAAGTCGGTCCGATTACAGCAGAGAGAGTGGCGGGCGCCATTCGGAGACTGGAGCAATTTATGGAGTGTGAGGAATGCGGCTGATGGATGGTCATTCCTGTAATAGGGCCTAACTCCTACAGCGAGAATTCTTCTATTAAACAAAATAAAAAATCAGTGGGGTGGACGATGAAAGCATTAGAACGTTTCAGTCAATTTGTCAGCAGTACATTTGCGGTATGGGTGCTTATCTTTGCGGCGCTAGCTTTCTTTATTCCGAGCGGTTTTTCATGGATTGCCGCCTATATTACGATTTTGCTAGGGATAGTCATGTTCGGGATGGGATTGACCATTTCAGCGGCTGATTTTAAGGAAGTACTGACAAGGCCGAAGGATGTTCTCGTTGGGGTAGCCGGTCAGTTCATCATTATGCCGACATTGGCCTTTTTGCTGGTTAAGCTATTTGATCTTCCGCCGGAAATCGCTATCGGTGTCATTTTAGTTGGCTGCTGCCCAGGCGGAACAGCCTCGAATGTAATGACCTTCCTGTCAAAAGGCGATGTTGCTTTATCGGTCACGATTACATCTGTCACGACCTTGCTCGCTCCATTTGTCACACCTGCACTCATCTTTTTATTTGCGAGTGAATACATCGATGTGGCGCCTGCGAGTCTTTTCATGTCCATCGTGAAGGTCATTGTCATCCCAATCGCCCTTGGTTTTATCGTTCAAAAGCTGTTTAATAAACAGGCAAAAGCAAGTGTGAAAGTCATGCCGCTTGTGTCTGTTGTGGCGATTGTGGCAATTGTCGCAGCTGTCGTGGCAGCAAATCAGCAGCAGATTGCTGAGACAGGATTGCTCATCTTCGCTGTCGTCGTCCTGCATAATGGCTTAGGCTATTTAATCGGCTACTTATTCGGCAAACTATTCGGCATGAATCTGTCGAAAAAGAAAGCCGTTGCGATTGAAGTCGGCATGCAAAACTCAGGATTGGGTGCCTCCTTGGCGGTCGCGCATTTCTCGCCTCTAGCAGCAGTCCCAAGTGCGATCTTTAGTGTATGGCATAATATATCCGGGCCGATATTGGCGACGATTTTCAGTCGGATGAAGGATAAGGATGGGCTGGTTGAGGAAGATAAGACACAATCGATTTAAGGGGAATGCTCCGCAAAGTGATGGCTTTGCGGAGTTTTTTTGATTAAGGCATTAATAATAATTCATACGATAAGGGAGTATATAAAAGGCAACTGTAAAAGACAAATTTTTAAAAAGAAATTGAAAAAGGGGAGAGATGACCAAGAAAACGAATAGGTATTTGTATTGCTCCCTTTCTTCTTATTCCTAATATTTTTAAGTGTGATATTATAAAAATATATTAATCATTTAAAGGGTTTATCGGTTAGTCATCTAGACAAATGATTACATCATAGCAGGTTTACCAGTTGCCTATAATGATTGTGGTTATTAAATACAGTCAATAAACCTAAGTATAAGGATGGAATTACTTAGAAAAACCCTTTGTGTACGTTATACAATAAAAAATGTAAAGTGAAATTCAACTCAAGGATTCATGCCCTATGTATGATTCCTTTTTTACTAGAACTTATAAAAATGACCCCTGTCGAAAGAGATAGAACCTTAAATGAGGAGAAATGTCGATGAAATATCCGCTAGATACCGTCAATTTGCTGAAGTATGCAACTACGGAGAATTCTTATAGATATAGGCCGATTATTCGGTTCTTATATGAACAATATGAACGATTCAAATATTATAGCAGGACAGAAGAAATTTTCCGCTTTTTAAAAGAAAACAAGCTTGTAGAAGATACATACAAAGAGAGTGACCTATATGAAGATTTAAGAAGATTAGAAGCTTGGGAATGTGTAATTTCTCGTCGGGACAAAGAACTAATCTTCTATACCATAGAAGAATTTAAAAACAAGAGACTGAAATATCAGATAACACAGCCGGTATTTGAAATTGAAAATACCCTGAAAAAGTTAGATGAATTGGAAGATGAATTAACTGGTGCTCTGGAAAGTCGTGAATTTGAAAGAATCTTGAAGGGCGTTAATAAGCTGATGGAAGTTGATCTTGATAACGCCAGTAATGAGATTCTATATGAGAACTGGATGGTGTTAATGAATAGCTTAGAAAACCTAAAACGTAACTCTGCTAACTATTTATCTTATCTAAAGAGCGAAAAAGCCGAGCAATTATTCAAAACCGAAGAATTCCTGTTATTCAAAGAAAAGTTTGTGGATTACCTATCTAAGTTCATCTTAACAATGAACCGAAATAAACATAAAATCGCCAAAATGATTAGTGGCATTGAGCAAAGTTATATAGACCGATACATACAACGATTAGTTGATTATTTTGCTTCCATTCCAACGTTAGATGGGCAAAAGTTCAACAGAGAAAAAAGCACAAGATTACAAACGGAAAGATGGCTAGAATTAAGAAACTGGTTCATCAGTTCAGGCGACAATGTGCGTGATGTAGATGTTTTACTTAAAGAGACTGAAGTTAGTATCCAAATGATCAGTCGATATGCTTTGAGACTTTCCGAAATGAAAGGAAACAATAAAAACAGAAAAGACGATTACCTTGCACTAGCAACTATGTTCAATCAGTGTGAGCACATAGATGACGCCCATCATTTAGCGGCCGCCTGCTTTGGTGTTCACCATACGAAACATCTCTTTGGGATTGAAAAATTGACCGATACTCAAAATGAAGAGATTTGGGAACAGAATCAACCGACTTTTGTTACCGCTCCCAAGAGCAAAGCATATCAAAGAAACAAAAGAATTAAATCCTATGTAAAAGCATCTACAGAAGAAAAACAAATCAAAAAAGAACAGGTTAGGGATAATCGCAAAAAAGAACGCCAAATGATTGCATCCTTAATCGTTGACCAAAAAATTGTACTGAAGGACCTTGGAATTGTTGAACCTTTTGTGCGGAAATCCATTCTTACCTGGATATCCAGGGGAGCTCAAAATAAGAGACGTACAGGCAAAACAGACTTCGGTGAAAGTTTCAGCTTTTATAAGGCAAGCGACCAAAAAATTAAACTAAAGTGTACAGACGGTGTAATGGAAATGCCTGACTTGATATTTGAATTTGAAACGGGAGATTGAGACTATGTCAGACAAAGAACAATTTAGAGCGGGCGTAACAGCCCTGCTTGAGAACTTTTGGATTCAGAAACGGACACACCCCGCTGAATATATGAACATTAAGCGAAATCAAAAAGCCATCCAAAAATACTTTGTAGAGAACTTCGGATATCGACTTTACGCAGGAATCGATTTATATAAGTTGGAGAAGATTCCTTACCGTACTGAGAAGTGGATGGGGATACAAGGGGATACACTAGGGTTTAAAGAACCGATGGACTATTCAATTTTTGCCGCGATTCTTGCTTATTTAGAAGATAAAGCAAAAGACGATTTATTTTTAGTAAGTACGTTGGTTGAAAACGTGAAAAACTTTTTCGATGACCAAATAGAAGTAAGATGGGAGAACTATCAGCATCGTTTATCCTTCTGCAGAGCAATGAAATACGCCCAAGCAATGGACCTTGTGGAATGCTTAGAAGGAGAGATAGATAAATACAAAACGGACGGAAAAGAGGAAATTTTGTATCGGCCGACGATGAATTCAAAATACTTTATGCGGTATTTCTCCAAACCTGTCCAAGAATTTCAGAATGTGAACGAAATGTTGGAGGATAGTTGGAAGATACCTGGCGAAGAGCCTACCGCAAGGATGAATTTACAAGCATTAAACAGACGATTATTCTTCTCCCCGGTGGTCTATAGACACGAACTAACGGACGAGGAAAAGAGATATCTATCTTTACAGACTCATCGTATGGTTGAAAACATACCGGAAAATACCCATTTTGAATTAGAAGTTTATAAGAATGAATTATTGCTAGTCTCCAAAGAGAAGAACCTCACAGGACAGCAGCACCCTAACCTTAAAACCATCTCAGATGTCGTCTTACAATTCTCTGCTTTGCTCAAAGCAAAGGTGAAGGAACTAGGCGATGAACAACTTCCAGACTTCGAATATTCGATAGGGAAGGAAGTATTCGAAAAATGGATTGAGGAATTACAAGACGAGTTTGGTCACGGTTGGAGCAAAAACTACAGAGAGCAGGAACCAGTTGAGCTCGCGGAAAGCGTGTTGGATTACTTAATTGATTGGAAGTTTGCCGATTACGATAAACAAACCTATTCGGTCATTCTCTATCCGCCAGCGGTACGAATTGGAGGAACATTCCCACGGGACTACCTATTCCAACGATACTTTGTAAGAAGAATTAAGGAGATGGGTTTCTTTGTGGAAGGAGACCATTACCTATCAATGGACCTATTCAGAGAAATCGTGGACACGTTTAACAAGGACAACAAAGATTCTAAAATGACTGTTAAAACCTCATTGGATGCAATCGAAAAGTATGTCTTATCGAAAGATGATGATTTTATAGCATTGGACGAAGAAAAAATAGTAACAACAAAAGGAGCATAAACAGATGAAAGGATATCAAACGGAAACGAATAAATGGCAAATGAATTTAGCAGGCGTACTGAATTATTGGTATTACACATATGAACTATTCCCTTTTGAAAATGGACATCTACTTATCAGAGGTTCCAATGGTTCAGGAAAGTCCGTTACAACCCAGAGCTTCTTACCTTTATTATTAGATGGTAATAAGGAACCAAGCCGGTTAGACCCTTTTGGTTCTCGCTCCAGGAAAATGATCGATTACATTTTCGGTGAGAATCCAGATGTATCCGAAAAAACAAGCTATCTATTTTTAGAATATAAAAAGAAACACACTGAAGAATACATAACTACAGGTATCGGCTTTAACGCCAAAAAAGACAGCGACGATTATAAGAGTTGGTATTTTGTTATCAAGAATAAGCGCGTGGGCAAAGACTTCAACCTGTTCAAATATCAACTTGACGAGAGCGGCGAAAAAGTAATGGTCCCATTTAGCCAGAAAGAACTAGAAAACTATGTAGACCGAGAAAAATGCGGGTATGTAAAAGTCAAGCAACGTGAATATGCAGAGTTGGTCAATAAGTACATATACAAGTTCGAGTCATTAGAAGATTACTTAGAAATGATTAACCTAGTGGTGAGAATCCGTACTCCCAAACTATCGAACGATTTAGAGCCGAATAAAATCTATCAAATTCTAGAGAGTTCTCTGCCGGAATTGACGCTAAATGACTTACGTTCCTTAACAGAGACCATTCAAAATATCGACTTACATAATCAACGCTTGGAAAAGCTCAAGGAAGACCATCAGCTAATAAAACGACTGACCAATAAATATCAAGAATATAACCGTTCCGTGCTAACCTTCAGAGCGACAGATTATGCTAGAACTATAGACAAACAGAAGAATGCTGAACAAGAACATAAGAAAGCAGAGAAGGAATTAGAGAAAACCAAAAAACAATTAAGCGGCATCTTAGAGGAAATTCATTCCTTAGAATTGGAACAAAAGAAGTTGAAAGAAAGACTTAAAACCTTTGAAGATAACGATGTACGGAAAGCTCAAAGGAAGCTTAATGAGCTAAAACCCCAGATAGCAGCTAAAGGCGCAGCTTTAGAGAAGCAAAATAACAATTTACTAAATAAAGAGGATGCTCAGAAGCGTTTGGATGCCTCATTAAAAGGTAAAAACGATGAATTATACAGTTTCGAGAAGAAAAATGTACTTTACCTTGAGGAATTGGATGAAATCGCAGAGGAAATTGACTTCAATGGACATCGTTTAAACCGTGATAACTATACACATAAATTTGACATTGGAGAAGACCCGACCCTTGCTGCTGAACAATGGAGAACGAATTTAGACACCCACATCAAGGAAATAAATGGAATTGTAAAACTGCTCCATCAAGAAATCTACCTAAAAAAGAGCTTAGAGGATAGAAAAGCTGCATTAAGCGAACTGGATGAAGATATCAAAGAGTTTGAGAAAAAAATCTCCAAGTTACAAAATGATTTAGAAGAAGAAATCGATCTGTTTAATCAATCCATTATGAAGTGGAATGACACAAACCAGGTGTTCACATTAGAAAAAGAGCAACTGAACCGCTTAATCACCACCTTAAATGGTTTAGAAGAAGATAGCACCCTTTACGATGTTAAGAGTTTAATAGATACCTTTTACAACGAAATCAAGCAGGAATTGTTTCGTACCAAAACCGAGCTTACCTACAAACTCGATTCATTGAAGAAGGAAACCAAAGACAAAAAAGCAGAATTGGAACAAGTGAAAAGCAAACAAGACCCCGAGCCGACTAGAAATGAACAAACTGTAGCAACTCGTAAAGAATTGACCAAACGCAAAATTCCATTTGTACCGTTTTATGAAGCTGTAGAATTCAAAGGTAATATGACGGACGATGAAAAAGAACGCATCGAGTCCTCTTTAGCTGAAATGGGCATTTTAGACGGCTTAATCGTGGCGAATACTTTTGCTGGCGAAGTCACTGAATCAGACTCCATTTTACTTCCTCAAGAGTTAAAAGAGGATGTAAAAACATTAGATGAATACCTTGATATCTGCTTACCGAAAGATATGCAATCGTTACAAGCGGAAGTAGAAGCCATCTTAAAGAGCATTTCCATCGAAGAAGTGTTTGAAGGAACATATGTCACAACGTTTGGTTCATACCAACACGGTGTAGTCAAAGGGTTTGCTGCTTATCAAAAATCAGCTAATTTCATTGGGAAAGAAGCGCGAAAACAATACAAAGAAAAGTTGATTGCTGCCCTTGAAGAAGAAATCGCTTTACTGAACTCCAGACAAGAGGAGCTATTCCTTGCATTAGAGCAGATTGACAATTCAACCAAACAACTGAACAAAGAAAAGTATCAATTCCCTTCTACCAAAGTATTAAAGGGGATATCTGAACAAATTGACTCTTTTACCAGGGAGATAAAGTCAATTAACAATCAAAAAGAGCGCGTTGAAATAACACTTCAAAAGGCGCGTACAGAGTACAACGAAATCTATAGCAATTTAATCAACCAAACAAAGCACCACAAGTTAAAAGCGAACCTTGAAGCTTATGAAACAGCTTCTACGGAATGCAACAACTATTTAAGAACCTTAGAGAATTTGCGGATGAACGGTTTGAATTATGTCTCTAAGAAAAACGAAATCAAGTCAATCAATGAGCAACTTGAGGACCTTGAAATGGATTTAGACAATCTCAGATATTCTTGTAATCAGATTGAGCGCGAGAAACGATTGCTTGAAGAAACAGCCAAACAACTACAAGAATACTTAGACCGAGAAGGCATTGATGATATTGAACGCGAACTCAAGGCCGCAGAAGACCGGTTAGCGGAGATTCCAACGGAAATGACAGGAAAATCCGAGAAAAAAGGTGAATTAAAAAGTTTAATTCCTCAGTTAACCCACGAGGTGTCGGAAAAGTTATCTTCAATTGATTTTTACAAGCAGTTAGTGAAAGTCAGAGGAGATATCTTTGTGGCCGAAGTGAACAAGAAATTCTACGAAGTGTTTGATCGAGAAACATTATCAAACGAGGAAGACATCGACACACTTTGCAATTTGGTGATAGAAGAGTTAGGCAAAAACACGTATCAAGATGTCCACAAACTTCAAGATGAATTGAATGTTGAGCTAAGAGAGACCACCATTAAAGGGTTAGGTGATTTCCATCCTTCTTCCAGAAAAGAAGAGTTTCATTTACCTGACATTCAGGATGAAGGAGTTGAATTATTCGCCAAAGAATTGGATGAACTACAATTAACAAACCAACGGACCATCATTTCCTTGATGTATGACGGAAAGACCACATCCCCAATGGTTGTACAGAACGATATGGTGGAACAAATTGAACTCCTTCAATCTATATTACGTTCAGAAGACGAAAAGATGTACAAGGAAATCATAATGGATAAAATCGGGGAGCGGATTAGAGAACTAATCAGTAAAGCTCAAAAGTGGAAAGCAGAAATTAACCGCTTAATGGGCGAGCGCAACACGTCCAACGACTTAAGATTGTCTGTCGAATGGAAACCGAAAGAAGCGAAGGAAACGGACGAGATGAAAACGTCTCAACTTATCAATCTTCTCCAAAGGGATCCTGATACGTTAAAGGACACCGATTATAGAAGACTAACGAAGCATTTCACTTCCAAAATTCAAACTGCTAAAGACATTTATGAGCAAAACGAAGATGGAAAGAAATCATTGGAATCAGTAATCAAGGAAGTTCTCGACTATCGTAAATGGTTCGAATTTAAGCTGTTCTATAAAAAGGGAGAAGATGACCGAAAAGAACTGACGAAGAACCGCTACAACGCCCTTAGCGGTGGGGAACGCGCCTTATCAATGTATATCCCACTATTATCCGCTCTGTTCTCGAAATATGGTTCTGCATCCAAAGAAGCACCTTATGTTATTTCAATGGACGAAGCCTTTGCAGGCGTAGACGATAAAAACATTCGGGATATGTTTAAGCTAATGGAAGATTTACAACTGAATTATATCTTGAACTCTCAAGCTCTATGGGGTGATTACGACACAGTAGATAGCCTGTCTATTGCTGAAATCTTGAGAGAAAAGAATTCAAAAGACGTTATTGTAATGTTGTATAAGTGGGACGGAGAACGTCGAACAGAAGTGGAACTAGACGAACCAGAACAAAAAGAGCAGGAAGATGTCATTGAACCATCTTCTGAACAAGTTGAACTATTTGAACTGCTATAAGCAAGAGAGGAGAAAGAAAAGTGTCACCTACAGAAGAAGCCATTAGCTACTTTAAAGGGAGAGCGGGATTTTCCCGCCTCTTTTTGAAATTCGCTGACAGAATCGAAAGCCTAGGAGGTGTTGGTGGAACTGTCGCACTAACCAACCTAACCGAACAAGAAAAGATAGTCTTACGAAATTGGTTTCAAAAAGACTACGCAACAAAAAAAAGCGTACAAATCTCCTTAAAGAAATTTGAGGATAAATTCCAAGACACTAAATTCGAGGGAGCATCATTGTTTGATGTAGTTGAAGGAGTTATCGGAAGGCAACTGGTCTTTAAGAAGGACAAACAATATGAAAGTGAATCGCTTAAAAGGCGATTTTTTGAGGAGTTGAAAGATAGATACAACACAGCGTACACTTCTATCTTAACTGCTTCTATCTTAGCAAAAGATTCTATTACATTAGGGTTTACAGCTGCTTACAATAGAAACGAATTTAATAGCATTGAGAAGATTTATAAAGCCTTATCTATGCTACCGTTGGAGAAACCTCTAAGACTGCCTTTATTCGCTGAACAGGTAACAGGCAACCCGCACGGTTTAGATAACGACAGCAAGCTAATCAGTGCGTTACAGCTGATCAGAGCAGAGTTACACGGTGGGGAGGTACAAAGGTCTCTGAACGCGGAATACATCAACCAATTGTTATTTGAATTCGGCATAATGAAAGATGATATTACTAACTATGTATCCCTCTATGGGTTTATTGGGGAGCGGAACGAACAGAAACTCGGCTCGTGGGAAGAGTCGTTCAAGGAAGGCTCTGTACGCAACGAACCTCTTAGAGAGATTGTGAAACTGGAAAAGATATACCCCATTAAAAAAGGCTCTCCGGTGTTTGTATTGGAGAACTCAGGCGTATTTTCTAGCGTGATAGACGAAATTGAGGGGTTACCAGTATCCGTTATCTGTACACACGGACAAATCAAATTGGCCGCATTTCAGGTTATTAAGAAACTTGTGGAGCAAGGTTGCCAGATTTATTATTCCGGCGACTTCGATCCAGAAGGAATATCCATTGCTTGTTCATTGGCTAGGAGATATCCAGAAAACGTTCATTATTGGAGATATTCCGTAGAGGATTACTTAAACAGTCTATCGGAGGTTGAATTGGATGCTTCAAGGTTACAAAAGCTGAATAATATTCAAGACGAAAGACTCTCCTCGTTACTGAAACAAATCGAAGAAACTCGAAAGGCTGCTTATCAGGAAAAGCAAATAAGTGCTTTAGTCAAAGATATAAAAGAAAAACAAACAGGTATACAAACAGGAATCACCTTTTTGGGGAAGAAGTTTGAACAATGAGCAACAAGCTGAAGTGCTGCTGTAAGGAGGAAATGTCTCAAACGTGTATCGCGTTGGTACAACGGTTCGCCGAGATGTAAAGCCCTGCAGTGAAACAATCCATAGACTATGGCAGCATATAGAAAACAAAGGGTTCAGCAAGCAACAAATTTTTTAGGGATTTATGAAAAGAATCAAGAGGCAACTTTTATCGAGGGAGAAATGGAGAATTATCCTTTAAAACCTTATATGCGGTAGAATGAATCATTAAAAGGAATAGAGAAGATACTTCGTCAATTTCATGATGCTGTGAGTGACTTTCCGATTGTAGAGGGCTGTCAGCCAACTGATAACACCCCAAAGACAATGGAGGTCATATGTCATAATTATTTCGCTGTCTATAACATGATTTTTCATACGGAGATCCGATCCAGTAGGCATCATTGATTTCGAGCTGGATTCGCCCGGGCCGAGGCTTTGGGATATCGCTTATGCCCTATAGATATGTGTCCCTTTAAGCAGGCTTCATCATACGGAAGCGGGCGAGGTGGTTAATTATGATGCAGTATAAAGGAGGCTGAGCGGATAAAAGAAAGATACGTGTGTTCTTTGAATTGCGTGAAGGAAATCGAAAAAGGGACTTCAGAGATGGTGCTGCTGCGAGTATTATGAAACGGAAGGCTGAGTAGAGGACCAGGCATTCCAAGGAATAATTGATGAAGGACATTATAATCATTATCAAGTTAATCAGGTTCATTCGGGATAATGGGGAAGAGTGGGTTTAATAGTATGCCTATTTTTTACAGGCCTAGTCATTTCCATTGTCCTCTTTCCGTTATTCTTTAGCAGTGAAGTACTGAAGTTCGTAATAAAAACGAAACTGTTTTCTAAAAGACTGCTCATTACGAAGTTGTCAGGAATGATACTTGTCCCCTCAAACTATATTTATCAGACCTACTTTTTCACCTTTCACAGGATTGACAGAGAGTCCATGCAAAGAAGACCTGATCCTACGCCTCACCACAGGAAGAAATAGCTGATGCTTATGAACCATACGGCGGTACTACAGTAGGGCTGCACGTATGGTTAGAAGTAACCGATAATTACCAAGATAAAATAAAACGATTTATTACTGGCAGGATTTATCCATTCCGCAGTGAACGTAGGTATTTTATCTACGTGCAACGATGGATATGGATTTCATATCTTGAGTTTACATAAAAAAGTAGTATGTTTAACGGTGCCAAAAAGAATTTACTATAACATGTACTATGGTGAATACAAAAGGAAAAATATTTTCTCTGAAGGTTGAGCAATATATGATTACCTACCTAATCTAATAGGACCAAAGAAATGACTTATAACATACAAGAGAACTATGCTTTTGCTTTTTGGATTTCTAATTATCCTAATTGTTTAATTAAAATCCCCTAAAACAATAAATCTTTTTTCGAAAATAATAAGGGGAGTGAATAGATTTGAATAACAAGACTGCTTCAAAACCAACGTTTTTATTTATTGTCATCATGAGCGGGCTGGCTGCGTTCGGGCCGTTAGCGATTGATATGTATTTGCCTGCCTTGCCAACGGTCAAGAATGAATTAGGTGCGACGACATCTGCTGCGCAGCTGACATTGACCTTCTTCATGATTGGCCTTGCGATTGGAAATGTAGTGATTGGGACCATATCCGATAGCATTGGCCGCAAAAAGCCATTGGTCATTTCAATGGTGATTTTTACAGCCGCATCTCTTATGTGTGCGATTGCCCCTAATATTGAAACATTAATGATCTGCCGTTTCATCCAGGGGTTTAGTGGCGGTGCAGGGGTGGTCATTTCACGCGCGATTGCGAGCGATCTCTACCAAGGGAGAGAGTTGACGAAATTTCTGGCGACGCTCATGCTGGTGAATGGGGCCGCGCCGATTTTAGCGCCAATTTTGGGCGGCTTCATCTTGTCCTTTACAACATGGCGCATTCTCTTCGGTATTTTAGTGTTATTTGGGGTTTTGATGGTGCTCGGTACAGCCTTTAAGGTTCAGGAAACTTTGCCTGCCGAGAGACTTGGCAAGGTTCAGTTCTCCTCTATTTTGCAGGACTACAAGCAGCTCGTCACCACATCAACGTTTATCGTTCCAGGTTTGATTCAAGGGTTTACGTTTGCCCTTTTCTTCGGCTATTTATCTGCTTCACCATTCATTATCCAAAACCTGTATCAGTTTACCCCTCAGCAATATAGCTATGTCTTTGCCTGCCTCGGGACTGGCCTCATTATCATGGCTCAATTAACAGGAAGGCTGGTTGATTACATCGATAGCTTAACCTTATTGCGGATTTATACAGGCTCTCAAATTGTCGGCGCTACGATTACAGTGTTCGCGCTATACCAAGGCTATAGCATATGGCTAGTTATCCTAGGATTTTTCTTTATGGTGGCCCCGGTCGCAGGGATAGGTACCATTAGTTTCACACTTGCCGTAAGCGGACAGAAAAAAGGCGGCAGTGCCTCCAGTTTAATTGGACTCCTGCAATACTTCGTCGGTGGAATTGTCACACCACTTGTTGGGTTGAAAGGGGAATATAGTGCGGAGCCGTACATGTTATTATTGATTGTTGTTTCCGTTATTTTGATTGGTTTACATATCATTAATTACCGGGTTTTTAAGAAAGAAGCAAAAGGGCAATGAAGGGCTTTATCCAACTATCTTTAAGGGCTGTTTATACAGCTCTTTTTTTATGTCTTTGATTATGTAGATAATAAATGAGCACCTCAATGTTTTGGATATATATGTTAATCTGAGATATAAAGATAGGTCATGCATTTTGGGCCATCACAAGGTCGCTTATGAGGAGGGGAAGTAATGAATAGTAAAAACAATCATGAAGAACTGTTGTCAGGCGGGAATGTCTCAAACGTCTATCGCGTTGGTGATTCAGTTCGCCGGGATGTAAAGCCAGGCAGCGAAAGAATCCATCGACTATTGCAGCATTTAGAAAGCAACGGGTTCGAGCAGGCACCGAAATTTTTGGGAATCGATGAACAGAATCGTGAGGTCTTATCGTTTATCGAAGGAGAAGCAGGGAATTATCCGTTAAAACCTTATATGTGGTCGGATGACTCACTAAAGGAAATCGCGAAAATGCTACGTCGCTATCATGATGCCGTGAGTGACTTCCCGATTGGAGAGGGCTGGCAGCCAATTGACAACACACCAGAGCCGATGGAAGTTATCTGTCATAATGATTTCGCTGTCTATAACATGATTTTTCATAACGGAAAGCCAGCCGGCATCATTGATTTCGACATGGCTGCGCCCGGACCGAGGCTTTGGGATATCGCCTATGCCCTATACACATGCGTCCCTTTAAGCAGGCTTCATCACACGGAATCGGGTGAGGCGGTTTATTATGATGCGGTAAAGGATGCGGAGCGGATAAAAGAAAGAATTCGCTTATTCTTTGAAGCTTATGGGGTGAAGGGAATTGAAAAAGTTTTTTTGGAGATGGTGCTGCTGCGCGTAGAAGGTTTGTGTAAAATCATGAAAAGGAAGGCCGGAGAAGGGGACCGAGCATTCCAACGGATGATTGATGAAGGACATTATGACCATTATCAAGAGGATCTCCGGTTCATTCGTGAACATGGGGAGGAGTGGGTTTAAGTATGCCTATACTTGTTTTAACAGGGCTAGTTATTGCTATTGTCCTTGTTCCGCTATTCTTCATTCTAGTCGTGAATTTACTTAAGTTCGTGATACATAAGAAACCATTCCCTAAAAGACTGTTCGTTGCGACGCTGACAGGTATGATTTTTGTCTCATCCATCTATATCTATCAAACATACTTTTTCACCTTTGACAGGATTGACAGAGAGTCGATGCAAAAAGGGCCTGGACCTATTGCTTCACCAACAGGAAGATATACAGCTGATGCGTTTTATGAACTGTATGGCGGCGCTGCAGGCGGAGTGAATGTATGGGTAGAAGTAACTGACCATAACAACCAGGACAGAACTAAAACGATTTATTACAGCAATGCCAACTCTCACATAGGGATGGAGTGGAAAGATGAGGATGTCCTATTCATCCAAAATGAAGACTCAAGCAATACTAAATCCATGGAATTAAACGTGAAAGAGGCAATCTATCATGGCACTGGCCTAGCATGCCGGAGCTTGGTTATGATAGATGAATATGAAACTTGTTATTCGGATTGATGAAAACTGGAAATTGGCTTAATCTATAAATAACTAACATGCCTCATACATAACCAAATTAATGGTAGAGGAGAGAATCAATGAAATTAGTATTTCTGTATCATCCCGTGGACAATCTAATGGATTCTTTATCGTATTACCGCGATACACTTGGATTTGAAGAAGCCTGGCGTGAGGGGGAACAGGCGATTGCACTCCAGCTGCCTGGATCTGACGTAAAGCTTCTTATTGAGAATGATGAACATGACCTTGGAGCGGGCGGAGTGTTCCTGGTTAATAGTGTGGATGAGTTCTATGAAGAAAAGAAAGATATCCTGTCATTTATAAGGGAGCCGATGGATATTCCGCCAGGCCGGTATGCGATTTATAAGGATGCGTCAGGGAATGTGATGAGGATTATTGATTTTGCGAATGAGTGAGAAAGAATGAGAAGAAGCCTGGTCCCATGGGATTAGGCTTCTTTTCGTATGGAGGCGATAAACCCAAGGTGAGTCAGGTGGTCAATGATTACGGCATTTCGATATTTCAGCAGATAAACAGCTATCAGCTAGGATATTCATAATCCCAAAAAAGAGAGCAAGATACATATCGTTTGGAATAAAGGATAGGCAGGTAATGCCGAGTCCAAGAACGATAGAATAGAGATAGTTATTTCTCTCGTGATATTTTTGTTCTATTACGTTAATAGATCAGTACATTTCCATACATAAGAAAACTACTGGACTTTGATAAAAATAGGTATATCTATCTATTTTAGTCGAAGTCTTTTTTTTCTTGGTGAAATAAATTTGTTAACTGATTATAATATTCTTGACAAAGATGAAAAATATGTAAAAGATGTAAAAAATTATTATTAAAGGAGGTGAGGTAAGAATAACTGTTATATCTGAAATAGATTCAAATTTTAATATTAAGGAGGAAAAGTGTTGAAAAGTACTTGGAAAAAAGGCTTAATCCAATGTTTAGTAGCGCTTTTGATTGTAAGTAGCATTCCACCGGTTAATAGTTATGCTGATTCATCAACTAAAAATGAAGAGAGTAACAGTTCAAGTAATTCGGCAAGTAACCCGCCAATAGATGATTTCGAAATTGGCGAAGTCATTGAAAAGAGAACAGAAAATGAAAAAGTATTTTATGAAGGTAAAGGGAAGTATCGTAAAGAGATTTACTTTGAGCCCATTCATAAAAAAGTAAAAGGAAAAAAGAATCTAGAGGAGATTTCTGCAAATTTAGTAGAAGATAGTAAGAGTGAAGATGAAATCAATACAGAAAATACAATAATCAATACTAGTTTTAAAAAGAAAATGGAGTCCGGTCTTTATGCTGAATTTGATATTAAAGGTCATAAAGTAGATTATTCTATTTTGTCAGCATCCGGTGAAGATAAAGAAACGATAACAGCAAAAGATGTCCACGCACAATATAAGAAAAAGACGAATAAAATCACGCATAAAAATGTATTCCCAAATATTGATCTTCAAAATTTAACTTTCGGTCAAAATGTAAAAGAAGATCTAGTCCTCAAATCATACAATGGCTATCATATTTTCAAATTTAAATTAGGAACGGATCTAGATGCAGAAATACAAAAGGATGGATCAATCTATTTCTTTGATAAAGACTCTAATAAAATCTTTGATTTACCAAAACCCTTCATGACAGACTCCAATTATGATGACCACAAAGGTGAGCCTCAAAAATCTGAAGATGTTAAATATGAATTGGAAAAAGATCAAGACGGGTATATATTGACAGTAATTGCAAACCCAGACTGGTTAAAAGCTAAAGAGCGAAAATACCCTGTTTATATTGATCCGACCACTTCGATAAATACATCTTCTGATACTTTTGTAATGAGTGCATACCCTACTACTAACTATAGTTCTTCAACGAGTAAATGGGATTCAGGTCAAGGACAGTATGTATTGAAAACTGGCTATTATGATGGTACTACTGGCACGACTTATGGATTCTTAAACCACAGTATTACAAGCTTCAAAAATATGAATGTATCCAGTGCTACTTTTAATGTATATGTTACACATGCCTACTATGCTTCTACAGCAAATGGATTGTGGTTAGACACTGTTAATAGTTCATGGACTGCGAGTACATTAAATTGGAATAACAAGCCGGCTTCTACGAATATAGGCAAAGTTGATGTAGCGAGAGATAGTTGGGCTCAATTTAATGTAACGAATGTTGTTAAAGAATGGGCAAGTGGTGCAAAAACAAATTACGGATTTAAGCTGCATACTAATGGGAATGGACAAACATTTTGGAAAAAAGTTGTATCCACGACAAATTCCAACTTAAAACCTTATCTTTCTGTTACGTATACCATCCCAACTGCGAGTACCCCTACTGGCAAGTTGTATTCAAATGGGAATGGTACAGGATATGCAAATTTATCATGGTCTGCAGTAAAAGGAGCGACTGGATATAAAGTTTGGATATTTAATGGTAAAGAATATGAATCCTTCAGTGTGGGAAATGTTACATCATGGTCTACCAAGGGTAAAAAAATCTGGCCAACAGCTGCAGAAATAAGTGCGGGTAAATACGACTTACATCAAGATGGAACTGGGACAGAATTAGCCATTGATCCTTCGCCTGTATATAAAAACTCAGGTGGGAATTATCAAACGAGTAAAAATTACTGGTTTAGGGTAAGTGCTATATTTAGTCAAGGTGAAGGCCCCCAATCAGGATATTATAAACCAACCTTACCGAATTTGGCGCTGCCGTCTGCTCCTACGGGTACAAGCTATTCAAATGGAAACGGAACAGGCTATATTGATTTCAATTGGAAGGCTGTCAGTGGAGCGACTGGATATAAAATTCTTTTATACAATGGAAAAGAATATGAATCATTAGATGTTGGAAATGTTACATCATGGACGACTAAGGGCAAGAAATATTGGCCGACAAGCAGTGAAATTAGTGCAGGAAAATATAAACTACACTTATCAGATAATACTGGAAGCGAATTGGCAGTAAATCCTGCACCGGTGTATAAAAATTCAGGCGGGAATTATCAAACAAGCACCAATTACTGGATTAGGGTTGTTGCCTATAATTCACAGGGGGAAACAATCAATTCAAATGCCTATACGCCATCTATCACTTTGATAAAAAAACCTGAAGCTCCTACTGGGTTTACCTATACGAACATGCTAACGAGCAAGTCGGGTTATGCGGTATTAAACTGGGATGAGATAGAAGGTGCTACTGGGTATAAAGTCTGGGTATTTAATGGGAAGAGTTATCAGCCATATGATGTTGGCGATAAAACAACATGGACATCACAAAATAAGGGCATTTGGCCAACCGCAACAGAAATTAATGAGGGAAAATATGATCTTCACACGGATGGTAAAGGAGCGGAATTAGCCATTGATCCGTCTCCTGTATATAAAAACTCAGGAGGCAATTATCAAACGAGAAAGAATTATTGGTTCAGGATAAGTGCCTATGATATAAAGGGAGAAACCATCTATTCCAATGCGTTGACCCCTACCTTTGGTGAACCTGTCGAATTCTTAGGTTCTGAAGAATATTGGTCAATCATTGACGTGCCTTCTGGGAAAGTAAATATGGCTACCGGAAATCTGATGATAGAGGAAGATGATTTTTCCCTATCAGGCAGAGGGCCTTCCATAGGTATTTCTAGAACCTATAACAGTTTATCCAATTCCATAGGTATTTTTGGACCGGGTTGGCAGGCAGATGTGGATATGTCAGTAACATCTTCATCAGATGGAAAGAAAGTAACCTTAATTGATGAGGATGGAACCGTACATCTATTTACAAAATTAGAGGATGGGACGTTTAAGGCTCCTACTGGAGTATATCTTGAATTGACGGAAGATAATGAACATTTTGTGCTGAAAACAAAAGATCAAACCAATGCCCATTTTTCCAAGGAACACGGACGATTAACAAAAATCACAGATGGGTATGGGAATGCGTCGACATACACGTATGACACAGCTGGGAAGTTAACGACCATAACGGATGCCTCGGGACGAAAACTACAAATAGCTTATAATGCTGAAGGATTCGTGAAGACTCTAACTGGTCCATCCGATAAGAAAGTTACCTATGAATATAAAGATGGTTTCCTGACAAAGGCCATTCAAACATCAGGTGAAGTAACGGTCTATGAATATAATGCAGGTTTATTAACGAAAATCTATGAACCAAACCATACGGAAGCAAAGCCGGTAGTCAATCAATATGTATATAATTCATCTACTAAACATCTTACAGAGGCAACCAATCCGAAGGGAAACAAATATACATTAGGATATGATTTGACGAATAAATCCTTATTATTTACGCAGCCAAACGGTAGAAAAATTAAATATTCCTATAATGAAGCTGCTAATCCAACAGAAGTTATTGAAGATGTAGATGGTTTGAAAATAAAAACAAGCTATAAATATGAAGGAAATAACTTAATAGAGTCAAAAGATCCTAATGATGAAAATGCATCCAAACCGACGGAAAAATATGAATATGATTCAAATGGGAATGTCATTACTGCTACAGACAGTTATGGCACCGAAACATATGAATATAATAGCAACAATGATGTTACTTCTGTTGTTGATACAGAAGGAGATCAAACAACAATCGCTTATGAAGGCTTGGATGCCGTCTCTGAGACCGATCAGACCGGAAAAACATCATCGATTGCAAAGTATCAAAAGGATACCAATGGTAATAGTAATGGGAACTTAATAGAGTCAAGTTACTCTTTAGGAACAGCTTCAAATCTCTTAGCAAATAATAATTTTGAGAGTGATTTAACTGGCTGGACCGAAAAAAAATCAAATGATTCGGGTAGTATTTCTGTTGATTCAAATACGAAGACCTATCACGGCATTACTGGTAATAAATCAATAAAAATGACTATACAACCAACTAGTTCTTCAAAAGGTTATATTGCGTCCACACAAGAGGTGCCAGTTGAAGAGAATACGCAATATTCTCTTAGTGGCGTTATCAAAACGGATTTAACAAAAGCCTATGCCTTCTTTAATGTTGAATTCCTTGATTCTGAGAATAAAAGAATTGCATGGGGTGATAACCGCTATAGCCAAATTACTGGGAACAGAACATGGACTGAGCGCCAATTCTCATTTAAAACACCAGCAAAAACAGCTAAAGTGCGCATCTATTTAGAAGTTGAACATTCAGACGCAAGTGCTTCAGGCACGGCATGGTTCGATACGATTCAATTGGAAAAGGCAGAGGTATCATCTAGCTTTAACCCGGTCATTAATAGTAGCTTTAAAAGTTTAACAAGCTGGACAGGTTCTGGTGGAGCACTTGATTCCAGTAACGGATTTGACGATAGCTCATCCTTAAAGGTCTCAAGAACATCTCAAACACAGGCGGCCAGTGAGTACAAACAAACGATTAATGTTGGACAAAGTGCTTCTGATACGCCATTACATTTAACATTAACAGGTTTAAGCAAGGCTGATAATGTTACGAAGAAAGGGACAGTAACGGAGCGGGATTATTCCATTGTTGGAAAAGTATTTTATGCAGATGGTACGTCAAAAGAATACATTTCTGCTTTCCCAATTGGGACTCAGGAGTGGAACCGAACAGCCGTTAATATTCCTGCTGACAAACCAATAACTAAGATTGATATCTTAACAGTATTCAAAGGAAATTATACAGGAACAGTTTGGTTTGATGATTTGAGAGTCATAAAAGGTTTTGTCATTACAAAGAACAAATACGACCAAGCAGGAAACTATGTTACAGAGAGCGAAGATGAACTTGGTAATAAAGAAAAGAGCTCATATGACAGTTATGGAAATAAACTAACCGAAACGGATGCCAAAGGTGAGGTAAAAGTATACCAATATGATTCATCCAATCAGCTTAAGAAATTAACACTTAGCACCGGCACAAGCATTCAATATGAATATGATAAAAATGGGAATATGACGTCCAAAAAAATTGTGCCTTCCGAGGGAACTACTCAGGAATTTACGTATCAATATGATGCTAATGGAGACCTGATTGAAACAACAGGACCTCTCAATGAAGTAACAAAAAATGAATATGATGCTAATGGCAACAAGGTTAAAACGGTATTGCCTAATAACCAAACATTATCTTGGACTTACGATGGAACGGACCGAATTAAGAATGAAAAAATCAACGATGAATTAGTATATGAGTACACCTACGATAAGAATGGAAATGAATTATCGGTTGTGTACAGTAAAGAGAATCGAACGAAGGATAGAGTATATGATACATCCAATCGCGTAACGAAGCAGACAGACGCAGGCGCAACTCAGGAATGGAAGTATTCATCTACCTCTGATAAGCTAAATGAATTTATATTGACGATCGGAAGCAATGTAGTTAAAAACACCTATCAGTATAATGAGCTGGATCAAAATATTCTAGTGAATGATGGACAAGTTGATTATCGATTTGATTATGGTGAGCGTGGAAACATTAAAACCTTCACAACTGGAAATGGTGCAGGTGCCTCATTCAAATATGATGATCGCGGTTTAGTATCGCAGTTAGTGGTTGGACTCGCTAATGGGAACGATGTACTGGATGAAACCCACTCATATGATGAAAATGGGAATAGGACACAAATTAAATATCAAAACGGTGACACCATTACGTACAAATATGGAAAGCTAGACCAGCTTGAAAAAGAAGTATTGCGTGAGGGTACTCAATTTGACTATTCGTATGATGCTTTTGGGAACCGTACACTTGTCAAGAAAACGACTAATGGACAAACGACAAGTATCACAAGTGAGTATAATCAGGCAAACCAACTGATTAAGTTCGGCCAGGAATCCATTACTTATGATGCGAATGGAAACCGGACTCAGGACGGGCAATATCGTTATACATGGAATGCAAAAGACCAATTGGTTGCCATTAACAAAGTGGGTGAAACATCACCATTTGTTACCTATAAATATGATGAAGATGGGCGTAGAATTCAGAAGGTTGTGAATTCGGAGGTTACCAATTATTATTATGATGGCGACAGCCTAAATGTCTTGTATGAAACAAATGGTAATAATGAGATTGTCCGGTCATATGTTTACTCAGAATCTGCACAATTGCTTTCTATGAGAAAGGGTAGTGCTAAATATTTCTATCATTACAATGCCCACGGTGATGTCATTGCCTTAACGAACCAGCAAGGTGAAATGGTTGCAAGCTATCAATATGATGCTTGGGGTAATCCATTGACTGTGGAAGAGGACAACTCTGTTGCAGATAATCCATATCGATATGCAGGATATCAATTTGACCGCGAAACTGGTATGTATTATCTCATGGCGAGATATTATCATCCAACACATGGTGTTTTCCTTTCGTTAGATCCAGATCCTGGTGATGATGATGATATTCTTACACAAAACGGGTATACTTATGCTAATAACAACCCTGTGAATATGATAGATCCAGATGGTGAATGGGCATGGGCAGTAGGATTTGCAGCTTATGATGGTTATAAGGCTTATAAATCCGGTAAGAGTTGGAAGGGTGTTGCAGCAGCGGCCGCCATGGGGGCTGTCGGTTTAGGTAAAGTTCGACTTGTATCTAAAGCGAGTAAATATTTAAAACCAGGAAAATTTGCGAAAAGGTCTATTCCAGCTCGAAGCACAAGTAGCAGACTGAATAAAAAAGAAAGAAGAGTACTTAATAAAATTGGTAATAAACATGGTTGTCATACGTGTGGTGTTAAAAGTCCTGGAACTAAGTCTGGAAATTGGATTGCTGATCATCAACCGCTGACTTCCCTAAAGAAAAAGGGGCAAAAACAAAAGTTATATCCTCATTGTAAATCCTGTTCTGCTATACAAGGTGGGCATGCTAGTGCTATTAAGAATAAAAAGAAAAGAAGAAGGTAATGAAATTGAATGAAGCACAATTGATACTAAGTACTTTAGACAAGAGATATAAAGAATATAAATTTCCTATTTTAGAAAATGAAAATTTTGATTTTGTCTCAGGTAAATTTTCCATATTTGTCGACAATGAAAAAAATTGGTGTGTAGTCTTTCAAATTTTCTGTCTATCGAAAATAGGACCTCAAATTGCCGTTTATTATATTGGTAATGAGATTATTACTGAAGACAATTTATATTTAACGGATGCTTTTGAATTTGTCTCTAATGAAGGTGAACATAGAGACTTTGAGGAAATTGAACAAGGTTTTATATTTAATAGCAACATTATTTCTATTGATGGAAATTTATTTATCATTCCTGGGTGGAATAATGAGGAAAATGTTCACAAGGTTTCAATTAAAAATGAGTGGGTTACATTTTTAAGACTAATAGTAAAAAATAAAAAATGTCTGAGTAAACTATGGTTATCAGATGAAGAACAATTAAAAATAGCAGATTTATCAACAAAATATAAACTTTTTTATACCACAGAAAATTGGCGGCACCCCCATTTCATGGAAGAACTGCCAAGTCAATTGAAGTTCTTTAAATTAATAACAGCGTCAATTATTAATAATGATCCCAGTATTATAAAAGAAGATAATCCTAATACAAATTGGGAACATTGGTCTAAATACGATTCCGTTGTTTACTATTAACATTTGAGAAAAGGAGGACATATTCTAAATGGAGGATAAAATAAAAGAAAAAACAAATATTCTAAATGTTTTAGATGAACAATTTGGTAAAATGAATAGACCCGTATTTGAATATAATGAATTGGATTATATTTCTAGTAAATGTTCGGTAATTAAGCTACAAAATAATGGGTGGTTGATTTGCATACAAACATTATTTAATGATGAAGAAGGACCATTTTTGTCATTGGATATTTACGGTAACATTCTAAAAAATAAATACCAGAATGTAAATGTAAATCTAGACATCAAGAATCTTACAAAACAAGAAACTTATTTAACTCAAGCTTTAAGAGAACTTATACAAGATGAAGAATTCAAAAAAGGAATATGGTTATCTCCGGATGGCGTACTAAAAGAATTTAATATAGCCCTTAATATATTAGATTACTATGAGACCGAGGAATGGGAGTATCCAGACTACTTATCACTTCCTAGTGAAAGCCCATCATTTCATTATTTCGCACAATTTCTTACATCGAACAATGAAAAAATGGACTTAGGAACTCCTAATACACATTGGATTCATTGGCAAGAATATGATATCGATGATTGAAAACTATTATTGTAGTTGAGAATGTCAAAGAGGAGATAGAAATGGGAGAAGCTGAGAATAGGTTTGATTTAACTAATTACCTTTGATTGAGTGTCTACTTACAGAAAAAATAATATCATCATACCGGAATACAAGGCCAGATGGTACATTCCATCTGGCCTTGGTATTGCAGATGTTCGTATTGGTCATATGAGAGGGGGGCAAGTTAGAAATAGGATAACCAGAAGCCTGTTCCTAATGGAATCAGGCTTCTTTTCGTTGATAGGTGACAAACCCACTGGGGTGTCAATATCACATTCGGGTTCAAATATTTCATCAAAAAATTTAAAAAAGTGGTAGGGAATACAGGTCATTTTATTTAAGTGCTTTTAATGAACTCTTTTGAAATTTGAATGTAAAGAAACCATCTATTTTACTAAAGTAGTAAGTTGATGGAGAAACAGTGTAAAATCTCATTGAGTAATGACATTCTAGCATTGCATTTACACAGTAACAATTTCAGGTTATTCTATTTGACAATTTAAATTTAGCTTGTTATTATTTTCATATTATTTTTTTACTAATTAAAATTGAATAGATATACCTTGTATAAATTCAAGAATATGGCTTGAATGTTTCTACCAGCTACCATTAAATAGCTTGTCTACAAGGAATGGGACATTATAATATTTTTATGATGTTTTTATTCCGTTTTGTAGAAAGCTTTGGCCAAATAGTGTCAAAGTTTTTTTGTATTTAGGGGAAAATATTCTTTTTAATTATTAATCTAGCAAATAGGAGATTACATCATGAAAAACTTTTTTAGATTTACAGAACGGAATACTTCCTATAAACAGGAAACGCTTGCAGGAATAACGACCTTTTTATCTATCGCCTATATATTAGTCGTTAATCCGCTTATCCTGAGTCAATCTGGGATGGATCAAGGGGCTGTGTTCACGGCAACAGCGCTTACGGCGATTATCGGTACATTACTTATCGGTTTACTTGCGAACTTCCCGATTGCCATTGCCCCTAGTATGGGATTGAATTCATTCTTCACTTTTTCGGTATGTATTGGCATGGGCATTGAGTGGCAGGTCACATTAACGGGTGTTTTTGTGGCTGGAATTATTTTTATGCTGCTAAGTTTAATGAAAATCCGCGAGAAGATTATTAATGTCATTCCACTAGATTTAAAATATGCTATCGCTTCTGGAATTGGATTCTTCATCACCTTTATCGGGTTAAAAAATGGTGGAATCGTTATCGGGAATCCAGATACATTTGTTTCTATTGGAGATTTAACTTCACCGACGACGCTGCTAGCTATTATTGGTTTGATTCTGACCATCATTATGTTAGTACGTGGCATCAGCGGCGGAATTTTCTACGGAATGGTAATCACAACGATTATTGGGATGATTGCCGGATTAATCGATATTCCTTCCTCGATTGTGGGAAGTATCCCAAGCATTGAACCAACATTTGGGGTTGTATTTGGCCATTTAGATGAAATTTTCACCCCGCAAGTACTGACCGTTATCTTTACGTTTTTAATCGTTGCCTTTTTTGATACAGCTGGAGCCTTAATTGGATTAACTAGCCAAGCAGGAATGATGAAAGATAATGAGATTCCTGACATCGGAAAAGGATTGCTTGCTGATTCCGCTGCTGGTGTCATTGGCGCTGTTTTAGGTACATCGACACCTGCTACAAGTGTTGAATCTTCTGCTGGGATTGCTGTCGGAGGAAAAACTGGCTTCACGTCCGTCGTAATTGCCGCTTGCTTTGTCGTTGCTTTGTTCTTTTCACCAATTATTAACGTTATTTCGGTTGAGGTGACATCAGCTGCCTTAATTATTGTAGGGGCATTGATGGCCATGGAAATTCGTAAAATAAACTGGACGAAGTTAGAGATTGTTATTCCATCCTTTTTAACCATTATCATGATGCCTCTAACGTCAAGTGTGGCCATCGGGATTGGATTAGGGTTTGTTCTTTATCCGATTTGTTTAGCAGCACAAAAGCGTCATAAAGAGGTTTCGCCAATTATGTATATGCTTTGTCTGCTATTCCTTTTATACTTTGCGTTTATCGTATAGGAAAGAGTGCCTTCAGAGAATACAGTTACGAGTAGATAGAGATAGAGAATCATCTTTGATAACAAGAAGCCTGTCCTAAAAGGAATCAGGCTTCTTTTCGCTGATAGGCGATAAATGCAAGATTGGTAGGGTAATCAATTTTCGGCCATGTCGATGAAATCGAGCCTTCATCCATCAGATGAAATCAGCTAAGGCCATCACCGGAACAACCAATCTACTTCAACAAATATAATGAAATAGTAAAGTGTCGAATTGCTTGGAAGGTTGAAAACTATCGATTTACCTCAAAAATTTTTCAGTGTGTAGAATGTTATTTTTAAATAATATATGGTATAGTTATTTTCTGTGATTTTTTCGAATCCATTATGAAAATTTGATGAAGAAATAAAAAATGTAAAAGGAGTCTTAAATGCTATGTGGTTTTTGTTTGCCTTATTGACTACTTTAGCATGGGGCTGTGCCGATCTGTTTTATAAAAAAGGATCGGATGCCGATGATAAACTAAGCCATTTAAAGGTTTCCGTCATGGTTGGTTTGGTTATGGGTATTCATGGTATAGGTTACATGCTATTTAACGAGGTATCGTTTAATCTGATGGATATGATTAAATACTTACCTGTTTCTGCTTTATACATAAGTTCGATGGTCATTGGCTATTTTGGTTTACGGTATTTGGAATTATCGATTTCCTCCCCGGTCCAAAATTCCTCCGGTGCGATTACGGCCATTTTGCTAGTCATTCTCTTTCCGCAGTCCGTTCATTGGCTCACAATTGCAGGACTTGTCCTGATTACGGGCGGGGTTATCGGATTGGGTGTGCTTGAAAAGAGGGCACAAACGGCTATCCTGAAGGCAGATAATGTGAGTGTCGATCCGAAGTATCAAATTGGGGTATTAGCGATAACATTCCCGATTCTTTATGCCATCTTTGATGCACTAGGAACGTTGGCTGATGGAATTTATCTTGATGAGCTCAAGTTGATGAGCGCGGATGCGGCCCTTTTAGCCTACGAGTTTACCTGGTTTATCGTTGCCATTGTCTGCTTTATTTATATTAAATTTGTGAAAAAACAACGGTTTAATGTTCTTAAAGAGCCTGTAAGGGCAACGGCCGCCATTTTGGAAACAGCTGGTCAATTCTTCTATGTCTTTGCGATGACGGGGAATGCCGTCATTTCTGCCCCATTAATCGCATCCTATAGCATCGTATCTGTCATATTATCTCGTATATTCTTAAAAGAAAAACTGAACAAACAGCAATACCTGGTTATCACCATCGTTATGATTGGTATTGCCATACTGGGATTTGCGGAAGAGCTGTAGAGTACTGCTGCATTGAAGGAAATGAGTAAGGTATGAAGGAAAGACGCCAGTTCCTAAAGGGATCGGGCGTCTTTTCTTATGTAGGCGGTAAAACCATGGTCAGTAGTGTGGTCTATAATCACGGCATTTCGATATTTCAGCAGATAAACAGCAATCAGCAAGTTTTTCCCCCTTCATGCAATTATTATTCCTCCACACAATAGAGAGCTATCCACCCTAGCATCGCTTAATGTTAATTATATTCACAGCCATAATGTTGTTCAATTGTTTCTAGTAATTCATCCATTTGGCGATTGGTTAGCAATGCATCGTTGTATCTGTAGCCAACGCATTCTTCACGATTTTCATCATTTAACGGAAACTCGAAATCGAATACTGTAAAATGTTCAATATCTGTTAATTCAACGATATAGTATTCTTCTTCTTCGTATTCATCTGTGACTTTCCAATTTGATTCTGTTATTTTTTCAAATTTACCTTCCAATGCTTCAATAGATCTATCAAATGTAAAGAGCTTAAATACTAAGAATGCCAAAGCCAATAATGCAACCACTGCTAACACTTTCATTTGTTTATCCTGTAATATTTTTTTCATCATGATTGATCTACCTCCTGTGTAGTTGATTAATAACAAAGCAAAAAATTATCACGCAATAATTTATACCCAAAAAGTGATGATTTTCAAACAGATGCTTATGTATTTATGAACCCGAAAAATCCTCGCCACATGAAAAGTAATCCCTTTGGTTCTACTTTTCAATTAGATACTTTACTACCTATTTAAATAACAGCTTTATCAAATTGCTTGTATTTATAAAAAGCTACAATTTGATTCAAGAAGAAACAGCCATTTAGTTACTAGAGGTGTTTGTAATTGTTATTCTAGCTATGCTAATCAGATATAAAACTGGATTAATCATATAATGGTATCTGTTATGAAAACGAAATGAAAGCAAGGGGATAAGGACTTTTTCCATCTTAAATAAATCTATTCGTAGATATTGTTTCTGGGGAAAAACAAATTAAACCATACTTTATAATAGGTTTGGAGAATCGTTTCATTGTGGTATATATAAAACTATATTTATATAATTGTTACCTCGATTATATAAAAAAATCTACCAAAGGAGCGTTTTCTAATGAAAAAACTGATGAGTATTTTTATGGCGATGCTTTTATTGATTGGATTAGTTGGATGTAGTGCAGATGCTGGGTCGGAAAGTAAGGCTAGTGAAAAGACCGAGCCTAAGCAAGAGCAAGAAGAAAAAGAAAAAACACCGCTAGAAATATTTAAAGCTGAAATGAAAAAAATGAAAGGCGAATCCGATAACATCCTCGATAATGGAGATGGAACAGACCGATACACCTATTACGTACCAGGCGACAATGGTGACACAAATTTCTATGCCATAAACGTTAATAGAGCAAGTGGTGAGGTCACAAAATTAGAGTATGACGGTAATACAGCAGATAAGTATTTGTTATCATATCTAGAACTAGCTGAGAAATTAAAAATGGGTGAATCGCTTGTCGATGATTTTAATGCCGATAAGATTGAACAAAATAAAGATATAGAAATTGAAAAAGAGCAATACAATGATACCTATGGCTATATGAACATTACTCCTAAGATAGATATAGATAGCATGGAAGATAATTATAAAGACAATGAATCCATGATTAATGATTTAATAGCGATGATTAATAAAAAGGAAGGCGTAAATGTAAAATTATTAGGCAAGGAAGATAATGGATACACAACTATCTATTCAGTAGGTATAAAGTATGCTATGGATGAATGGGATAGTGAATATGAGAATTCAGTAGATATCGAGGTAAGCAATTCAGAAGTTGGAATTGAAGCTGTTACATATGATCCTTGGGTTGATATTACTAAAGATATTAGTGATGATACAAAACTAGTTATTGAAACCATTATAGAAATGATCGGTACATCTGAAGACATTGAAGACTTTAATAAAAACTTCTCAGAAACTATGGATATAAGCATTCCTCTTGATAATGGAAAACATTTAGAAATAAATACAGCAGAACATGGAGGAATAGCAAGTTTTTATATTAATTAAGGATAGAAAGATGCTTATTGATAAGTAATATAGTGATCATTGAGTAAGGTATAAAGGAAAGACGCAGTTCCCAAAGGAATAAGGCGTCTTTTTGTATGTATGCGGTAAACCCAAGGTCAGTAGGGGGCAATATTCACGGCGAATCTGTATTTCAACACATAAACAGCAATCAGCTGCGTCATTCTTAAGGAAGATAAATCAAGCAAAAAGGATGTCTGGCTTTAAGAGACATCCTTTTTGTATTCATCTTATCTTGTATAGTTATTGAAATAATTTTGGATAAAGACTATTGGCATATATTTTTATACTCTCCGAAGTTCCTATCAGAACATGATACGATAATTAGGGGCGAGGCCTTGATAAGATCTGATAGAATGAAATGCATGCTAAATGACGCCCTGTGCAATCATGGCATCGGCTACTTTTTTAAAGCCTGCGATATTAGCGCCTACAACGAGATTGCCTGGATGGCCATAGTCCTCAGCAGCTTCGACACAGTTTCTGTAAATGTTCGTCATAATATCCTGCAATTTTGCATCGACTTCTTCAAATGTCCAGGATAATCGAGCGCTGTTTTGCGCCATTTCCAAGGCGGAAACGGCTACGCCACCTGCATTGGCCGCTTTCGCTGGAGCAAAGAGGATCTGGTTATCCAAAAACACATCAATCGCTTCGGAAGTAGAGGGCATATTGGCGCCTTCACCGACGGCCTTTAGTCCATTGGCAACCAGCATTTTCGCTGATTTTTTGTTGATTTCATTTTGTGTGGCACATGGCAAGGCAATGTCACATGGGATGGACCAAATTCCGTCACTTCCTTGCACATATTTGGCATGTGGATGTTCTTCTACATAGGCTGAGATTCGTTTTCTTTCAACTTCCTTTAGACGTTTGACGGTTTCTAGGTTAAGGCCGTTTGAATCGAAAATATAGCCTTCAGAATCGCTGCAGGCAACAACCTTGGCACCCAGTTGTGCCGCTTTTTCGATGGCATAGATGGAGACATTCCCTGATCCGGATACGACCACTGTACTTCCTTTAAAGCTAAGCCCTTTTTCCTTAAGCATTTCTTGCATAAAGTAAACGGTGCCATATCCAGTAGCCTCGGTTCGAGTTAAGCTTCCACCGTATCCAAGTCCTTTTCCTGTAAGAATACCCGCCTCATAGCCTCCGCGGATTCGCTTGTACTGTCCAAACAAAAATCCGATTTCTCGGGCACCAACTCCAATATCACCAGCAGGTACATCGATATCAGGTCCGATATGTCTACTCAGTTCCGTCATAAAGCTTTGCGTGAATCGCATGATTTCTGCATCAGATTTCCCTTTAGGATCGAAGTCGGCTCCGCCTTTGCCTCCTCCAATCGGTTGACCGGTAAGAGCGTTTTTAAAAATCTGTTCAAAGCCGAGAAATTTAATAATACTCGCATTAACAGTGGGGTGGAACCTCAAGCCGCCTTTATAGGGGCCGATAGCACTGTTATACTGCACCCGAAACCCGCGATTTACCTGTACCTTGCCCCAATCATCGACCCAAGGGACGCGAAAGGTAATCAATCTTTCCGGCTCTACGATTCTTTCAAGGATACTTTGCTCCATGTATTCTGGATGCCTAGCAAATACAGGGACAAGTGAATCAAAGATTTCTTTCACAACCTGATGAAATTCCGTTTCATTCGGATTTCGCTTTTTGACTGTTTCAAATACTTCATTCACATAATTTTGCCCAGTGATCGTTTCTATGTCATTGTGCTTTGTCGATATTGTCATGCTGTTATAATTCCCTCCCGATGGTGAACAGAAAATCCACTTGTATACTTTAGTTTGATAAAGAAATGATATACCAAATTATCTGATATTTCAATCTATAGAAATTAATATATAGCCTGTCATACCAGAAGGGTGACGGCTGCCATTTTGGAAACAGCTGGACAATTCTTCTATGTGGAGATGAGAGATAACAGAGGGAGCGGTGTCGATTTCCAATCACTACATAGCAACTATAGTTATTGCTTTCTTATTCATTAGTAGAGTTAAAAAAGTAGTATTGATATTTCTCGGGAATATTGACTAATAAGATAATTTAAAAGAAAATTAAGTTATTAGGATAATATACCTACTTGGTCTATCTAAAGAAGTAGAAGAGAATATCATTATAAAGATAAAAAAATGAGGTGCTATTATGGCTACACATGGTGCTAATGATATTATTAACGATATTTTTAATAAGACTAAGGAAGAAATAAATAAGCTAATGCCAGTTACTATTATGATAATTGGTAAAACAGGAATAGGAAAAAGTACGCTAATTAATAATGTTTTTAGAGAAAATCTAGCAGAAACCGGTGTTGGACGACCAGTAACTCAACGTCTAAGAAAGATTACAAAAAGCGGAATACCTCTTTGTATATACGATACTAAAGGGTTAGAGTTAAAAGAGGAAATCCAAGAAGAAATTATTAATGAAATTAATGGTAAAATTGATGAGTTATATTTAAATCAAGATGAAAAAGAATATATTCATGCAATATGGTACTGTATAAATGCAAATTCAAATAGAATTGAAGAATCAGAAATAGAATTAATTAATTCATTAGCTGCAAAAGTACCAGTAATTCTTGTATTGACGCAAAGTTATGGTGAAAGTGCTCTTGAATTTAAGAAGGTCATTGAGGAAATGAATCTCAATGTAAGGGGCGTTCAAACAGTTTTAGCCCAGCCGTTTAAAATAACGAAAGATATAACTATTCCTTCATACGGACTGAAAGAGTTAGTCGGAAAAACATATGAGATCTTACCTGAAGCGGTAAAAAAGTCTTTTAATAATGCTCAGAAAGTTGATATAGAAAGAAAAGTAAGAGAAGCAAGGGTTTGGTCGACTAGTTATATTGCCGGTAGTTTTGGGGCTGGATTTACACCAATCCCATTTTCTGATGCAGCAATATTAGTGCCTATGCAAGTGGGGATGTTGGCTCACATAACAGCAATATTTGGAGTTTCCCTAGATAAATCATTAATAAGTGGAATTGTAGCTTCCATTGGTGGCAGTGGGGGAGCTACGTTTTTGGGAAGATATATCGTATCAAATTTACTTAAACTAATACCAGGAGTCGGTACTGTTGCAGGCGGGATGATTAGTGGTTCTACTGCATCAATATTAACGACTGCTTTAGCTTTTTCTTATATAGAAGTAATGTCAAAAGTAGCTGAAGCAGAGTATCAAGGCAAAAGTTATGATAATGAACAAATTGCTAAAATGATGAAAGAATTGTATGAAGAAAACATTTCAAAAGAGAAAAATTAGATATGAGTTTTGAGATGTATGCTTGTCTATCCTTAATTTTTGTCGAATTGAGAGAGTACCTGTCACTTTCAAATGAGGGAACCGGTGGATATCACGCTAGGGCGGTATTCATTTTAAAAGGATGACTCAGGGAGTGAAACGGTACTTGACTTTGAAAAATTAGAAGAAGCCTGGTCCTTAATGGATTAGGCTTCTTTATGTTGATAGGCGATAAATCCGATCTTATCCGGGTGATCAACAATCACAGCATTTCGGTATTTCACCAGATAAACAGCTATGAGCAAATCCCCGCCAGCTGCCAGAATATTTAAAAGACCTAGTAAGAGCAGAAAACTATTGCCAAGGATGATCGCTAGACTCGTAATCCCTAGTCCAAGAATGATGAAAGGCATTAATCCGCCGGTGATGTAGTGTTTAAACTTAAGCGGTTCACTGCAGTGGCAATAGGGAGTGAGACTGTTCCAGAGTATGCCATAGTGAATGCTCTTCAGCCCATTTTGACAGAAAGCCGCAAACGTAAACCCATGGATGGCTTCATGGATGAGTATGGAGATAAAGATGGCAGCGAAGAAGATGCCCATAGATTTCAAGTCTACTATAAAGATGGTTTCTCCCCATATACTTAAATACAGGATATATAAAGGAATAATAAATGGCAGCGTAATTAAGAGCGCATAAATATTCGCTTTTACCACTGATAGCGTGCAATTTTTCTCTACGTACGATTGGCTCAGCATGTCGGCTCTCAGGGCTTCGTGCATGTTCAGCCTTTTTTGTGTGGCTTCATTGGTTTTGGTCATAGGATCGTCCTTTCGAAAAGAATATTTACTACCAGTCTAAATGAAAAGTCATAAAGGAAATACAGGACTTTTTGAGTAAATATATGCAGAAAGATATAATAAAAGTATAAAGGCATCTTATGAGGAGAGATAGTATGAATAGTGAATCTTTGGAACAAATCATAAGTGATTATAAGAAGGATTTCAGCAGAATCTCTTCTGAGGAAGTATATAAGTGGGAAGCCATCCAGTGGTTCCAGGAACGCTGGGATATCAACGCTGAAAACTTTACAGAAATGCTAACAAATTCATTTGCGAAGGCAGACAACTTGTTGACCGCACGCAACTATTTTCCGAAAGGCATGCTGATTGAATTCTCTAATAAGGATTCGGAAGCGGTTCGGGCAATGTTCCTAGACTTATTTGATGAAAGCAAGGAAGTTGTGGAACGGGTTGATACCTTCATAAGAACATCACAGAATTTATTAGAGAAGTACGGAGAGGAATCGTGGAAGCAGCATTACCAAACGGCCAATTCAATCAGTACATATTTATTCTTCCGCTATCCGGATAGCTATTATTTATATAAACCGCAGAAGTTTAAGAAAATGGCGGTTAAGATTGAGTTCCCTGAGTTGCCGAAAAGAGGGAGAACGGAAAGTATTAAGGCTTATTTCTCCATGTGTGAGGAAATCCGTTCTGCCATTATGAAGGATGAGGAATTATGCAAGATGAGTCAGCAACGACTGGGTGACAAGCATTATCCCGATAACGCCTTTCATATTTTGACGGATGATATTATCTATTTCGGCAGCCGGTATGAGCCGGAAAATAGTGAATGGTGGCCGGGAGAAACATCCTATCATCCGGATATAACGACGGAGCAATGGCTGGATCTACTGCATAATAAAAAGGTGTTCACCAATGATTCTCTGACAATCATGAAACGTCTCCTCGATAATGGAGGGCAGGCTACGTGCACGGAGCTTAGCCAAAAATATGGGGAAAGCAAAGGCTTTTACAATATCGGCTCTTCTTCGCTTGCTAAGCGCGTTCATAAGGAAACAAATTGTCCTCTATTGACCAAGGACGATGATAGCAATTCGAAATGGTGGCCCGTTCTTTATGTCGGTAAAAATGCTACAAAGAATGAAGTAGGAAGCTATATTTGGAGATTAAGACCAGAGCTGAAGGAAGCCCTGGAGAAAACTGATTTATCCCAAATTCCCTTATATACGCAGAAAGAGACCGAAGATTCCACGAGACAGTATTGGTGGCTAAATGCCAACCCGAAAACCTGGAGCTTCAGCAGCCTCCGCATTGGAGAGGAGCAGAATTTCACGCTATATAACATCACCGGAAACAAGCGCAAAATCTTCCAGAACTTCTTGGATGCAAACGCAGATGATTATGTCATTGGGTATGAGTCCACACCTGTCAAACAAGTCGTTGCACTGGGCAGAATTGTGCAAGAAAATGACGGAGAGCATTTGCCAGTCGAGAAGCTAGAAAGCTTGTCTGAACCAATTGATTACAGCACGTTAAAAGGTATAAAAGAACTTGAAGGGATGGAGTATTTCCAGAACCCAAATGGTACCTTATTTAAACTGACAAAAGAAGAATACGACGTAATCATGGATATCATCAGAGAGCAAAATCCTCTCCCGCAAGCGAAAGAGGAATTGCCAGCTTACACGAAAGAGGACTTCTTGGATCAAGTGTATCTGGATGAGATTCATTATGATACGCTCATGTCCTTGCTCAAGCATAAGAAGAATATCATTCTGCAAGGCGCCCCTGGTGTAGGGAAAACGTATACGGCAAAACGCTTGGCCTATGCTTTGATTGGAACGGAGGATGAAGAACGAATAGAGTTCATCCAATTCCATCAAAACTATTCCTATGAAGATTTCATCATGGGCTATAAGCCGCATGGAGACGGGTTTGATCTGCGTTACGGTGTGTTCTATCAATTCTGCAAAAAGGCGGAAAGCAACCCAGATGATAAATATGTCTTCATCATCGATGAAATCAACCGTGGGAACCTGAGCAAGATATTCGGAGAACTGTTGATGCTGATTGAGAAGGAGTATCGGGGCACAAAAGTGACAATGGCCTATAATGGGTTGCCGTTCTCAGTACCAGCTAATCTGTATATCATTGGGATGATGAACACTGCAGACAGAAGCTTGGCCATGATTGACTATGCCTTGCGCCGTCGCTTCAGTTTCTTTGATATGGCACCTGCTTTTGACAGTGAAGGATTCAAGAAGTATCAGACCGGCTTGGATAATGAAATGCTAGATGAAGTGATTGCCGAAATTAAAATGCTTAACCAAGATATCGCAAGCGACCCTTCGCTCGGAGCGGGCTTCTGTATTGGTCATAGTTATTTCAGCGGGCAAACAAACTGTACGGAAGAATGGCTATCAGAGGTGATTGAATACGATATTCTCCCAATGCTTAGGGAATATTGGTTTGATGAGGTTGAGAAGGTGAGAAAATGGGAAAGCCGTTTGCGTGGCGTTTTACATGATTAAGGATAAATCGATTTATATCCAAAACATTTATTATATGCTCTCCTACGCCTATCAATGCCTGCAACAGAAACAGTATGAACAAATCAAAACGGAACCGTTCGATAATATTCAGGATTTGTTCGCTGCTATACTAGCTATCGGGATTGCGGGCCAGGTGAAGCAAGGTCTGCACAGAGAATATGTCGACAAGGAGGAAACCTTATCCTCCTTGCGCGGAAAAATCGATATGTCTTCATCAATCAAGTTGAAGCTACAACGAAAAGCTCAGCTTGCCTGTCAATTTGACGAACTGTCCGAGAATATCGAGCTGAACAGAATCTTAAAAACAACGAGCATGCTGCTGATTCGCTCCAATGAAGTGAAGAGAGAGAATAAATTGAAGCTGAAAAAAGTATTAATCTATTTCGGCCATGTCGATGAAATTGAGCCTTCATTCATCAGATGGGATCAGCTAAGGTACCATCGGAACAACCAATCCTATCGGATGCTTATGAATATCTGTTTTTTAGTACTTGATGGACTGCTTCTGACAACGGAAAAGGGCGACCAAAAGCTCGCCACATTCTTGGATAATCAGAAAATGTCCAGGCTGTTTGAGAAGTTTGTGCTGGAATATTATCGCAAGCATTATCCTGAGCTGCGAGCAAGGCCCTCCCAAATTTCCTGGGAAGTAGACGATGATATCCGTGAATTCCTGCCGGCAATGCAGACCGATATCATGCTTACGTATGGAGAGAAGACGTTGATCATTGATACGAAATATTATGGACAAACGATGCAGACCATTGCGCAATTTGACAGCCATACACTCAGGTCCAATAATCTTTATCAAATTTATACGTATGTGAAAAACAAGGATAGACATCATACAGGCAATGTGGGCGGGTTATTGCTATATGCTAAAACAGATGAGGACATTACCCTGAATCATGATTATAGGATGGGTGGTAATAAGATTAGTGTGAGGGCATTGGATTTGAATCGGTCTTTTGGAGAGATTGCAACGCAGTTGGATGAGATTGTGACAAGGTGGATATTTGAGAATTAATGCTTCGATGATTTTTTATGTTGGTGTTAGGTAGCTCCCTTTTGGGGGCTTTTTTGTGATTTTCAATTTAACATGTAGAAAAATGTTGTAGCCAATTAATCATCACTAACTCTTAGGGAAATACAAACGGGACCATGCTGAGTAATATCTTCCTAAGTTATTTCAATTAGAGTAGCTTTTATACCTTGTGTGTCTTTTCTTAAGCATGCTTCCCCATTCGGAATCTGCGATGCCATCTATGATTGATACGGCAAGGAATGCAAAAAATAGGAGTTTTCTTTGAAGCCTATGGTTTGAAGAGAATTGAAAAAGGTTTTTTAGAAATGTTGCTCCTGCGAGTAGAGGCATTATGCAAAATCATGAAAAGGAACGTTAAAGAAGGGGAACGGGTATTCCAAAGGATGATTGATGAAGGACATTATGACCATTATCAAGAGGACCTCCGTTTCATAAACATGGGGAAGAGTGGGTTTAAAAGAGTATGCCAATTCTTGTTTTATTGGCTCTATTGTTCTCATTTCAATTCTTAATTCAAGTTTTGAAGCTGCTGAGGTTCGCTATGTTTAAGAAACCTTTTCCTAAAAGGTTTGTTCATTGTGACGTTGACAGGTATGATTGCTGTCTTTTCTATGTATATCTATCGTACATCCTTTTTCACGTTTGACAGCAATTCCATCAAAAAGAACCTGGACTGAGTGCTTCACCAACAGAAAGATATACAGCAGATGCTTTCTAAGAACTATATGGCGGCGCCGCTGGCGGGGGAATGTATGGATAGAAGTAACTGACCATAATAATCAGGACGTAACAGATGGTATCTATTTGATGAAAAATGGAAAATAACTTACTCTATTAATAACTGGTATTCGTCATACATAACCAAATTATTTATAGAGGAGAAAAGTCTATGAAATAAATGATTCTGTATCACTCGGTGGAAAATCTAACGGTTTCTTTATCTTATTACTGCAATACGCTTGGATTTGTATAAGCATGACGTGAAGTAGAACAGGCAATAGTTTCAAAATTTCTTGTTATCTCAGTATGATATATGAGTTATTTCAAATACATACAAAACAAGAGGGTATTTCAAACTTCGAAATTGGATTCACAAAAAGTGTAGATAGAGTGGATTTTAAATTGAAGAGCAAAAAAGAAACAGAATGTAGCTGCTTAGAATGGATGTTGATGGAATGAAGAACTAGTAAAGTAATCGACTACGCTGGATTTTTTATTAGCACTTATTAAAAAGGAGCAAATTAATTTTTATGAAAAAAATAGCTTGTCCATATTGCAGGGATTTTTTTGAATATAGCCACAATGTCATATTAGATATCAATTACACAATTTCACATGAAATTTGTTTTACTGAGCTTAACTTTGAAATAAAAGATAAAGGATCTTTTTTAAATATAATTGAAAAATACAATGTATTTCATGAAATATTACCTAAAGCATAGTTCATAATAGAATGTTTGAGATACATTATTATATTTTGGAAAGAACAATATTACAAGCAGCTTAAAGTTTTAATGAGAAGAAAATTAAGCGGATAATTGTAAGTATTATGGGCGGCATGATGTAATCTTGCCCCAAAAACCTTGATATATAGGGATTCGGAAGGTTATGAAAAGTGAAATGCTAACTTTTTGCTAACTTTCACTATAAGAAGACCTGAAATCAGGAATTTCAGAGGAGACCTTTCGTAAGTTCACTGAACTTTCGGGAGGTCTTTTCTTCTATATTTTTTGTCATGTGTGCGTAGATGTTCATGGTTGTATTTATGTCAGCATGTCCCAATCTTTCCTGGATCTCTTTAACTCCTGCACCAGCTTCGATGAGAAGAGATGTGTGTGTATGCCTAAAGCTATGAGGTGTTATGTGCTTATCAGTGTCCATGTATTTCAATAATCGCTGTAGTCTTAGCATAACCTTCTTCATAACTCTTGGATGACCATGATTTTCTGCAAAGATAAAATCATGGTTTTTATATATTGGACGTTGTTTCATTATCAACTTTTTTTGTTCATGCTTAAGATCTTTAAATAAGGATATAAGCATATCGTCAATCATAATAGTCCGAATAGACTTTTGGGTTTTAGGAGTAAGAATTTCATAACCATTTTGTTTATTATTGGGGTTATAGTAGGTCTTCGTTATCCGTAATGTCTTTTTCTTGAAGTCTAAATCACTCCACTTTAGTGCTAAAAGCTCTCCTAAACGAACCCCTGTATATGCCAATGTAGCGAAAGTGAGCAAATCTAAATCCAAGCCATGTTTTCTTGTAAGACTTAGAAAGGTTTTAAGCTCATCAAGCTCCAAAAATTTCTCCTGAAGTGTCTCATCCTCTATTTCCTTTACCGTTAAATGTTTTTTCGGCATGACAAAACTATCTGTAGGGTTATGTTGGATTAAATCAAGCCGTATAGCATGCTTGAATATCATATTTCCCGTTGTATGAATACTGTCAATGTAGTTACGACTGTATTTTTTGTTCAACTCGTTGATTCGAGCCTGATACATGTGTTTCGTAACCTTCCGAATGGGGAGATGTCCCCAAGCAGATATAAGATGCTTCATCGCTATCTTTCGAGCCCTTACACTGCTAACTTTTGTTTGAGTAGCATAATAGGATAGCCACTCGTTAGCAAATGTTTCAAAGGTAATGTTCGATTCTTTGATTACTTGTCCGTTCTGTATGCTCTCCTCTAGTTTGTTTGCAGCTAGTTGAGCTTCCTTCTTCGTTTTGAATCCGGACTTCGTTATTTGGCGCCGTTTTCCGGTTGCTGGATCGTTTGCGATATTCACAATATATGCCCACTTGTTTCCGCGTTTATGGATAAAAGCCATTATCGTTTCACCTCCTTTCAATGATATTTAATAAATCTCTTATTTTAATTTTTTACATACTGAGGGAACATCCTTTCTAGCATTTCTGAGATTTTATCTCGTTCCTCTTTAGTAAGCCGATGACCGTAGTATGTTATAACATCTTTATTAAGGAATATTGATAGGTCATCCAAGTATGATTCCGTCTCTTGTGAGATTTCCCTGGCATGTAATGAATTCTCAGAAAGAGTAGGATAGGGCGCATCTCTATTGGCTAGCTCATTTCCAGTGTAAAGTTTGACACCCTCCGAAGTTTCTTGAATGAAAAAATCATTTTTATTAACATATCCAGCCTTTTCTAGTAATTCATAATAATCTATGGATAGCGTTGAAGCTAATTTTTGTAAAACTTCAGGCGTTGGTTTTCTTTCTTTTTTTGAGCGAGGATCAATGCCTTTTTCTAATGTGTGTAAATAAGAGTGACTTAGTCCGGTTAACTGCTCCATTTCTCGTAAGGTACGTTTCCCACGTAGTTTTCTTAGATAATTTCCGAAATCGTTCATATGACTCATCCTTAGGAAAAAATTTAAAAAATGTCATTTTTTTCTTGATATTGATTTATCCATAGTATATCTTATTCACAAGGAGGTGTAAACCATGGTATACAAACATGGTAGTGGATAACATGATAAGGAATGCAATTTTTTTTAGGATTCTTGTAAACCATGAAATACAAAAAATGGGGTGAATTGCTTTTGATTACTTTAAAAATTGATGAAGAAGAATTAAAAGAATTATATCTTCAAAGAGTTGAAGAGCATTTAAAAGAATTAGAGACAGATGTGTTCTTCATGAATTCTAAACAGTTGTCCGCTTATTTAAACATGTCTTGGAAAACAATAGTCACACACCTTTTATATGAAGATGACTTTCCAAAAGTCCGGTTAGGTGCAAAATGGCTTTTTAATAAAAAAGAGGTCCAGGAATACATGGATAAGTATTATGTTGAGGTCCGAAATAATGGTGGGGATTTTTTGAGTTATAAGAGAAGGGACTGATTTTTATCATTGGGGTAAGTAACAACGAAAAAATAAAAAGCCTACTAACTCATGGCACTGAATTAGTAGGAATGAAAAATGGTATTACATCTTTATTGTATATTCTGCTAAATAGTAAAGCAATCTTTTCTATTTCGATGGAGAATGGGGAGGTTGCTGATGGATAAAATACCACTACAAGAAAACTGGAAGATACCATATCCCTTCTCGATAGTGGAGAATGAGCTTTATCGACTTGAATATAAGAGTCTGAATGGGAGGATAGAAGAGTCGTTAAAGAAAATAAGTAGAAATGCTCCTGTTGTTACCAAGATGTATAAGCATACAGAAAGAAATGACGTATTTTACGAGATATTTTGGGAAAACAAAGGAGATTTATACTACGAGACTATTTCGGCAGGTGTACTGGCCTCAAAGAAGGAACTATTGAAGTTGGCCGATAAGGGATTAAGCTGTAATGATACAAATGCAAAATACTTTGTAGAATACTTTGACCTCTTTATAGGGCAGAATGACATACCTAAGATTGAGATGACAGACAGGATTGGTTTAATAAAAGGTAGGTTTGTCCATCCATTGGTAGAAAAAAATCTAAAGGTATTACCAAATGACATTGGAGAGGAGCAATTATTGGACTCTTTCCAAACGAAAGGAACTCTCGAGGGGTGGATTCATAATGTATTCAACTTAGTTAAGAACCATCCTAAAGCAGTTCTCCCAGTATTAGCTTCGTTTGCCTCTGTCATTCTACATGAGGCTGATTTAAAACCGATAGTAGTAGATGTATCAGGCACATCAAGTACAGGGAAAAGTGGTCTTATGCGCATGTGTGCTTCAGTATGGGGTGAACCTGAAAAATATGTTGGTACATTTAATACAACACTTGTCGCGATAGAAAGACGTTCGACGTTTTTAAATTCATTCCCTCATATATTGGATGATTCAAATGGAGCTAATGATTCAAGATTTATTCAACCTATGATTTATCAATATGTAAATAATACTGGAAAGCAAAGAGGGAGTATAAATGGCAGCCAGCGCACAGACTCGTGGAGCTCCTTGATGATCACGTCTGGAGAAAATGAAATAGTGACTTATGCAAATGCCCAAGGGGTTCCGGCTAGGGTAATTCTTATTACACAATTTGCTTTTGAAAATGTTGAAGCAGACTTCTTAAACAAGCTCTATAAATCTGTTAAAAATAACTACGGAATTATAGGGATAGAGTTTCTAAAACGTTGGAAAAGTAGCCGGGAGCGGTATTTGAATAAATTCTTGGAATATGAAAAGGAGTATTTAGAAGTTAGTAATGATAATGCTGTATTAAAGAGACTATCTCGCCATTATGCTTTCATTGTCTTTACCGGACATGTGTTGAACGAGTTATTCCGTCAAGAAGGTTTTCAAGTTGATTTAAAGGCACTTCAACAACTTTATATAGAAATGAATAAGTTAAATAATTCAGCGGACATGCCTTTACTGGAGCTACAGAATGCACTAGAAGAAATTGATGCTAATCGAAACAAGCTTTATAGCGACTTCGAGCCCCATGGATCGATTAACGCTTTTTATCACAATGGAGAATTTTATTTTGCACCAGCCTATCTGAAAGAAAGGTTAGGAGCAAATGAAAAGCAGATCCGGTATTTGTGGATGAAAAGGGGGTTTATTATGAAATTCTCAAATAGAGGAAATGATGTTGATTATAAAGTGATTAAGAAAAACAAGAGATCCTTTAGAGCTGTGCAGGTAAATAAGGATATTATCAGTAAGCTAGGGTTTGATTTTTCTTAAAGTAACATAGTTACAAAGAGGTTACACATGAGTGTGCCTCTCTTTTATTTAGGGGAATCAAGAATTGCTTGAAAAAATTGGAGTTGTTTATAATCGGTTACACAAGATACAATTTCTTGGTATTAGGATAAATGATTTTTACTTATAGATAAAGTAATTGACGTTGTTAGAAAAACATGTAACTTTGTAACCTGGCTATATTGTGTATTAGAACTATGTTTAGGTTAAGGGATAAAGGCAATCATACCTTGTATCTTTACATGTAGTATTTTCTGGATAAATGTAACTTTTCTTGTAGCATTCGTGGAGGTAAAAAGTATGAAAAGCGAAAAAGATAAATACAAAACCGTAAGGATCCACCCTGAAGACTACAGGGATTTAAGGGTAATGGCGTATCACAAACATTTGACAATGGTTGACTGTGTTTCATATTTAATTAATGAAGAGAAGAGAAGAATACTAGAAGATAAAATAGATACACTAGAAGTAATACCTTTTATCAATATTCACCATAAGGAACTATTCATAAAGTATGTGGGGACCTTCCCGTGGGATATAAGAGACACTCATAATCTAGTGATTTTCTATACTTATGCTGCCTTGGGGATAATTAAAGAAGATAAGTATTCTAATTGGCAAAGGGATTGGGAAGATACAATATATGAGAGCAAATCATCTGGTCAGTTTAGCGAACTTGATGAAAAAGGTAAGCAGTTAGTGGAGTTTGCCAGTGTTGTTTTAAAGGCAGATCACGAAGCGATTGTTAAAGTACTTTTAAATATAGATGATAGTAATTTATCTATTGCTAAAGCAATGGTCCGATTGAAATTTAATGGAATAGAGAAGCTTGTTATCTGATAATATTCATTTTGAAAGTTATTTAATACTGTTATTAAAATATAGGAACCTTACTATAGATAATGTCTTAAACTGGTACAAGTAGGTAAGATACTTCTCTCGAGAATCCTATCTGCATGTACCAGTTTATTTTAGCTATCTCCTTTGTTCCGTTAACGTTTCTAATTACGTTTTATCTCGTTGTTAATTAATGAAAAAATCGCCATGAATATACCCGATAAAAAGAAAGCAATTGAGATTGTAATGCTAAATTTATAATAGGAGATAATAGTAGTAAAAAACATGATGAATAACCAAAGTATTGCAAGTGAATTTCTCATGACCTTCTCCTTTCTGTTACAATTCTTTATATCTCCTTTGCTCCACTTGTCTTCCAGTAGTATTGGCTAAACACTTCTGCGAAAGCTTGAATGGTATTATTGAGTTCATCTGTGTTGTTATCTACTCCTCCTACTTCTAAAAGAATAGCGTTTTCAGATAAATCCTGATTGTACACGCCATTACCCATCGTTTTATTTTTCGAAAATACGCCTTTACTTAACCCAGGATATACTTTCTCAATAGCTTCATGTAACTCTTTCGATAGTTTGAGATTTTTTTCGAAATTTTTGCTGTCCTCCCCAATAATAAAAAATAACCTAGCATAACTTTTATTTTTAATATTAACGGTAGTGTTTTTCTTTCTTAGAGAATCACGATGAATATCAATTAAGTAATTAATATCTTTATTACTTGAAAGTACATCAGTGACGAGGCCTCTAGAATATTGGTAAGATTGGTTCGTATTCCATCCCCTTTTGCTTAATTCCTTAGCAACATTAGTCTTGTTATGATCTGTACCTATTCCCTTTTCTTCTAATGCTTGTTTTAATTTACTTCCCACAGATATAATATTGACATTTTCGTCAGTACTTGTTGCTTCATCAGGTACTTCTGCATTTTTTAGTGAGGGTAAAAATGCTTCCCAGCTATGTGAATGATAAAGATATACAACCTTTCTTCCTTGTGTTGTTTTCTTAATACTATTATTATCTTGTTCTTTTTTAGTAGTCTTCTCTTGTTTAGTTATTTCAGTTTCATTTATCTGTCTTTCTTTTAATACCTCTTCAATTGGTGGAGGAGATTCATTTGGTAATGTAGTATAGTCGGTTCCTATGCCAGCTACTTGTATTTTTGTGTCAAAGAAATGAAAAGCTGGCAGTTCTCTTCCTAAAAATGTTCTAGGATCTTCAATATCTATTGATGTTATAACCTTAAAAGATTCTTCAGTTAAAGATATTGATTCAATAGTGTTGTCATCAATCAGATTTTTATTTGCATCTTTTATAAGTAATAAGCAAATTTTACATTCGTTTGTGTTTTGATTATACGAATTAATAAATTCGGGAGTTATCTTATATGAAGAGATGGTAATCAAAGCAATAAGTAAGAAAGAGAGAGAAAAAAATATAACGGTAATATTGATAATTATATAAATGTTTTTCATTTCAACCTCCTTAATAATAGTTATGTAGAAATCGCTAGGTATATAACAATGGATTCTATATTTTCACTATAAATATAGTTTTGAAAGAGTTGGGATGTAGGAGGTATCTATCTACTAAACAAAGGTAGAGGATAAAAAGAAAGAGCATAAGGAAAAACTGATATCACCCAGGGTGATATACTAGGCAAAGCCTAGTGTTTTTATGATATCGTTTAATCTTTATAGGTGGGCTTGAATGGGACTTGATTTTATACGTTTTTTAGTAACGTGGGCTTATGCGGGATATGATGATTTTTAATAATGGGCTTATCCGGGCGCTGTGTTTATAAATGAAAAGGGTAGCTATCTCAATTCATTCTTAGATGATAAATTAGAAATTGAATGCATAATTAATGGTTCAAAATTTGATGAATTTAAACAAACAATAACTAAGAGTTTGAAGCACAAGGGAAATTACTTTAAGAAAAAATGATAAGCATGATTTATGAAAAAGAGAGCTAGATTTATCAAAGATGACTTGACATGAGGAGTATTTATCCCCTCATGTTTTTGTTTTAATTTAGGACCCACTTAAGCCCCTAAATAAAAAAATATATATCCCACTTAAGCCCACCAATCATAAAAACAAGGGAAAGTTAGGTCCCATATAAGCCCACTGTTAAGGATTTCATGTCCCCATTAAAACACTAGGCTTTGCCTAGGTTCACAACGTAGTTGGGAACAGTTTTTCCTTATGCTCTTTCTCTCTCAAAATCCTTTAGAACCATATTTTTACTTTCGTTGAGAATTTAAACAACTTCCCTACTCATAGGCTAGATCATGACATCCGATTTATTTTTTATGAGTCGGCTTAAATGAAACTATAGCGTTTTTGCATCTATTTTAATTGTCCTCAATCGCTGCAAGATTCTCTCCGTAAAATCAAAGGCATCTTCTACAAAGTTACCGTTTGCATTGGCAATAACTATGCTCTGCATTGTACCATTTTTCACGAGTCTTAAATTTCCTTTGCCTAATTAACTAGCAAAATGCAATTTATATTTCACACCTTAAAACTTCTAATATATGGTAAAGTAGTCTTGTGTAGTTGTTTTGTGAAATTATGTAAAATGCAATCCGGATGTGAAATGGAGGAAAACAGTTTGTCTACAGCTAATAGTGAATATAAGAAGTTTTTATCTCTCAACTCACATAAGTTCAGTGGTTATGAAATAAAGCTTTCAAAACTTATTTTGGAGAACTTTAGTAAAATTGACTCAACTAGTAATGCTCGTGGTAATCGAGGGAAATTGATAGCAAAATTAATAGAACAACAAGGAGATGAAGTTTCTGAAGAAATTAATTTTGATAAAACTACGATAGACAATATGGATGAAGAAATTAGTAGATTATCAAGTATCACTATAGAAAATTTCCGAGGGTTCTCTGACAAGAATATTTTTGAATTTAAAAATCCGTATACATTTGTTTATGGGCCTAATGGAACAGGTAAGTCGAGTCTTTGTGAGGCATTGGAATATTCATTATTAGGTACAATTGATGAAGCTCAAAATAAGCGTATAGAGGTCACAGAGTATATTAAGAACGTATATTCAAAAAAAGGGCAGCCGCCTCTATTAATGGGAATCAACCGGTTAAATGAAGATGTGAGTATCATACCCAATTCTAGAAAATATGGATTTTGCTTTATAGAAAGAAATCGTATTGAAGGATTTGCTAGAATAGCGGCAAATACTCGTCAATCTCAACAACAGAGATTAGCCATTCTATTTGGGTTAGAAAGTTTTAATAGTTTTGTTACTAATTTCAATGAAACTATAGATACCTATCTTGATTGTCGCGGAAAAAAAAGTGAAGAGCTGGCTCAAAAAGAAAAGCAAATAGCGGCACATAAGACAGAAATAGAACAAATAGCTTTGAAAAAAGATAGTATTAAAAAACAAGAAAAAGAGTTACTCGACAGTTATCCTGATGTTGAAAAAGTTGAACATTTAAAGAGGAAAATATCTAGTGACGGTCCTGATTTAGGATTTATTCAACAAAATAACAAAGAGATAGCCGAGTTATCTACTTTAAAATACAGGGAAGATCCGGGAATTGATCGAATACAAGTTTTAAATGAGGATATTAGGAAAAATATTGATAAATACAATTTACTTCAGGAACAAATAAAAAAGTATAAAGCTGATTTATCATTAAAAGATTTATATAATTCTATATTGAAATATAGAGAAGTATATATAAATAATTGTCCAGCCTGCGAATCTGAATTATATATAGATAATCGATTGATGGTGCCTAAAGATCCTTTCTTAAATGCAGAAAAAGGTATTGAGGAATTAACACAGGTAATTAGCTTAGAAGAAAGTATTGAAAAATTAGAAAGCCAAATTCACTCTATGATTCAGTCTCTTACGAATCAATTTCCTCAAATAGTTAGTATAGCGGAATCAATTGATTTTGCAGATTGTGAAGTTATCAAGGCATTAAATGATGGGTTAATTAAATGTGATAGAAAGATAGAAAATATTTTAGATACTGTAGAAACACTTTGCTATCATAATAAAACGATAATTAGATTGAAAGATGAACTTGTAGAATACAATGGTAAGGTAAGAGAAGTAGAGAGTAAAATAGATACTTTAAGAAAAAAAAACTCAGAGTATGAAAAAACTTTGAGTAGTATTTCAGATATTTCTGCTAAGTATAAGTCTGTCGTTGAAAGTGAAAGAATATCAAGTGATGCAATTGAATCATTCAATAAAGAAAATGAGGAATTGATTAAACAAGTTCAAGAGGAAAAATTGGTTGTGGAACGAAACCAGAAATATTCTGAAGCATATAAATCCTTTAAAACTAAATTAGAAGAATATAATGATGCGTTGCCGGCATCTCTGGTAAAAGACTTAAGCAAAAATACTATGAAATTTTACAATTTGATTAATAGAAATGATTATGAGTATGATTTACTTGAAAACATCTATCTTCCTCAAAATGCTGGTGAAAAAATGAAAATTACTTTTAGAGATGGAAATGAATGCGATGCACTACATGTACTAAGTGAGGGACATTTAAGATGTTTAGGTCTGGCAATTCTGTTAGCAAAAAATGTTGGTGATAAGCTCCCCTTTATTATTTTTGATGATGTAGTTAATGCTATTGATGATGAGCATCGAAGGGGAATTATAGCGACATTATTTGAGGATTCCCAAATTAGCAAAAAACAGCTAATTATAACAACTCATGGAGAAGAGTTTGTGAAAGATCTAGAAAATAATATTCCTATAAAAGAATACCCCAATAAAGTTACAAGAATTGACTTACTCAAGTTTGAAGAATTAAATAAAATTACTGTGAAGTTAAATCTTCCAAGAAATTACTTAGCGATTGCTCAGAATAGATTAATAGAAAATCAATATCGTGATTGTTTAGCTAATTGTAGAAGGGCTTTAGAAAACATTTTATACAGATTATGGAAAAAGATGGCGAAGAAATACAATGTTCAGGTTTCTGTACAACTACGAACACCAGACAGTAAGCCTGATATAATGACGACAGCAAAAGCTTTAAATAAAATTATAAGAAAACAGACAAATGGAGAGTTCTCAGAAGTTTTTCCACTATTGGAAGAGCTAGTCGGTGAAAAATATAAGCATAGTATTGAATGGAATTATTTGAATAAAGGTACTCATGATGAAGAAAGAGATTCAGAATTTGATCGAAGTGTTGTTAGAGATATTTTGTCACTTCTCGAGTCAATCGACGATAAAGTAATGCAGTAATACATGAATTGAAAAGTATAAATTTTTAATAATATTCGCAAAGAAGGGGGATAATATGACTTTTTATGAAGACGAAGTACCAGAATCATTAGAGTTAAATGAGGTATATACTGCAAATCAAATTGGTATATATCTTAACACACACAAGAGGACGGTTATCCTAACTGATTTTAATCATTTTGCATATGATAGTAATGATTTGAAATTTAAGATAGTTAATAAAATAGAGCGTTATGTGCATAGATACTCTGATAACGATTCATACGCTTTGAGTATACCAAATAAAAAAAGTGAAGTTATTGAAATTAAACGAATATATTAAATGCTTTATGTAGCCATCCGGATGCTTTTTGTGCAGCAAAATGTCTCCTTTTTGTTTAATGCCAAGACTAGGGTAAGCATTCCTTCGGGAATGCTTTTATATTTGTTAAATTAAATAAATCTGCTCACGCTATACCTTTGTTCAGTTAAGTGAAGACTGTTCAATGTAATACAGAAAATTACATGTATTATCTGGTATTACAGAAAGTTTTAAGCGTTTAGCGCAAATTAAAAGAATCCATTTGAAATGAGATTAACCAAAATGGATCCTTTAGAATCTTAAATTCTATTAGACTTTTTAATATGATACTTTTTGATATTCTTTATTTTTGTTGAAGCAAAATCCTGTCTCGGTATAATTGATTGAGAGCTATCATTATCCATACTAATTTGAAATCCTGTCTTGTTATAACTCTGTTCATGGTTTCTGATATTTGGATGAGCGTTAGCGTTAGAATCTTTTATTTGATTGCTTGGCGTATGGGTAACATTAGCATTTTGAGCTTCCATTTCTTGATGTAGTCCAGGGAATTGATTGTCTACTTTTTTTTCTTGTAGTTGAGGTTCTTGTTCTGTGTAAGGAGTGGAATTTTTATTAACTTCTAAGTAATCCTTTGGTAAGTCAATGTTCTGACCTGTATGTTGACCTCTAATCTGGGTGTGATTAGAAGCGGGTAACTTGTTCTTCAGGTTGTCGGTGGATAGAGGTGTTTCTCCTTTTCCATTGTGTAGACGTCTTTCATTCGAGTTATGTGCATGTCCAGAAAGCTGTGTCTTCCCATCAGAACTTCTTAAGGCAATAGACTTGCCGGCACTTATTCCACCCTGAATACCTTTACTTATCCCCTTAGTGCTTGCGTATGCTCCGGCTATAGCTCCCCAACCAGATTTAAGACCTGCGTCAATGCCGAATAGTCTTTCCACTATATTGGGTCCATCAATTACTGCAAGAGAAAAAGCAAATAAAGCTATAAGATAAGCGACACCATCTAATGTCTCTGTGATGAAAGAAGTTCCTATGATATAAATTTTCATGGATAGGAAGATCATGAAGGTGGTTAAGAAAATATTTAATATACTCTGTAGAATCTTTTTTGTTTTTTGTCCAGAATGTATGTCAGAAGGAGCAATTATGGTTACTAGGACATAATTAAATGTCAGTTCAAAGAAAAGCTTCGCCAATTTGATAGAGATGGTTAGTAGGGTAAAGGCAGTAATACCTAGTGTTACGATAATGGTCCAGAAATTCCATCCCCACCTATAGTATTTTTCATCTAATACAGTAAACCATCCATTGTCTAAATCGACTTTTTGTAGGTTACCCATATCATCATATCCCAAACGACTATCGAAAACTTCACGTCCAATCTCAGAAATTTGTTGATCATCATTTGCGAAGGTAAAGTCTTTATCTATTGTTTGTGTTATGTCGATTTTCTGTATTCGGTGTTCAGGAATCTGATTGGGATTCTTTAGGTCAGTCGTTTGCCATCCTGCTGCATCAAATTGTGCAAGATCAATTAAATTGTCTTTGATGATTTCTTGGCTCATGGAACTATCACCCGTTATATTAAGAGCATCTATGGCTTCATCCGTAAACTTGTTAGCTTTATCCATACCTTCGCTCAATAAGGCGAACAAAAACATGAGAAGGATGATATTGATGACAATAACTTCTCGATCTATCTTTTTTTGAAAGATTAGTCTGTATCCGGTGTATAAGAGGGAGAATCCCATTAAGATAGCCGACAAGGGAAGCAGCATATGAATAAAATCGTTAATGTCGCTATGGTTAAAAAAAGATTTAAGACCCAATACGGAATCAGTAATATCAGCTAAAGCATCAACTAGCCAAGCTAGGCCATTGATTATAGTCCAACCAATAAGACGTAAGGAGTAGTTGATTGGATTTGTAATCTCTAAGAAATCGGAGAATTTTTCAAGTATCCTTACAACTTCTTCGTCCATGATATTTCCTCCTTCATGGTTATGTTAATAGTATTCATTTCTTATACTCTCAATAAAGGTGTGGATGGCAGCGGGAATTTGTTCTTTTGAAAGGTTCGAAAAATCTAGTTCAGCTTTTATTTCACCCTTTTGATAAAATGCTAAGGTTCTTGAATGTTGTTTTAGCCCAAGTTCTGTATGGTCGCCGTTATACTGGCTTGTATCAAATAGTAAGATGTTTAGTTTTTCTTTTTTAGAGATGGATTCTAGCTCTTCTATATAGTATGCTTCTTCTTTTTCTCTACTTTGATAAGGAGACTTTATATATAACAAGCCAGTTCTTTTTTCGTCTATAAATTCTCTAGCTTCATTAATATCGAGTGTGATAACTTCTCCATTTCCTCTAATCTCGTTCTTCGTGCAGCCAAGCAATGCAACTAGGAACATAATGCTAATAAGCATGAATGGTTTCTTCATTAAATCTCCTCACAATGCTAACTTTTTTGCTAACCTTTTTTCGGTTTTGTATTCCAACGTATTCAATTCTTAACGCTTCAAACCCAGTAAACAGTGCATTTTACCAGCCCATCCAGAGGCAGAATAGTCACTCTTAGATGGGCGGCATGATGTAATCTGCCGCTCCACCCCTTGATAAGTAAGGGTATTGGTTGAACAATAAGTGGAATGTTCACATTTTGTTCACATCGTAAACATTATAGGAGGCTTCTCATTAATTGACTGAATTTTTGAGAAGCCTCTTTTTTTAGTTCTTCCGTGATGTGTAGGTATACGTTTTTCGTTGTATTGTCATCACAATGTTCTAAACGGTCCATTATTTCTTCTAGTCCCACTATTGCTTCTGCCAATAAGGAAGTATATGTATGGCCTAATGAATGTGGTGTCAGCTCTTCATTCAAGGATGCTATCTTTAACAAGCGTGCCATTCGGTTTTCCACTATCTTAATAATAATGGAGTAACCAGGGAAACGATCGATTTTAGCAAAGATGAAATTGCCATCGTGATAAGACTCCCCAAAGGATTGCTTCATCTTTTGCTGATTAGTTCGGTGAATAGCTAAGGCTTCAATGACCATTTCATCCACAATAATGGTGCGTTTAGAGCGTCTGGTTTTAGGTGGAACCAATGCATACTTCACAGTATTGATTGTTGGATTATAGTATGTTTTCGTAATGCTGATGGTATGAGTATGGAAGTTGATATCTTTCCATTTGAGAGCAATTAATTCCCCTACGCTCATTCCGGTATAGGATAAGACAAGAAACATTAGATAGTCCATCTCTAATCCTTTTGATTGAGCAGTCTCTAGAAACAAGGCCAATTCTTCCTTTTCCATATACTTTGGAAGTTCTTGTTCCTCTAATTCCTCAATTGATTTTTTGTCCCTTTTCAAATAAGTAAACTCAGTAGGATCCACTTTAATGTAGCCCATCGCTTTTGCTTTTCTGAATATCATTTTCCCAGTACGGTGGACCCCGTCCAGCGTGTTATACGCAAATCCCTGTTCTTTTAAATCGTTAATCGCTTCTTGGTATTTCTTTCTCGTTACGTCCTTGATCTTCATATGAGCAAAATAAGGGATTAGCTTGTTAATTTTGTGGTGTCTGATGCGAATGGTACCGGGCTTGACATTATGTTCCTCCTCATAGAGGTGAATCCATTCTGAAGCAAAGTCCTTAAATAAGATTTTGCTTTCTTTCTGATAAGTTCCTTGTTGGAGATCATTTAGTAATGCTGTTAGGGCTGCTTCTGCCTCTTGTCTAGTTCGAAAGTCGCCTTTAGATGCTTGGTCTCTTTTTCCGGTAGTAGGATTTACTCCAACATCTACTTTATAGGTCCACGTTGAACCACATGTACATCTCTTCTTTTTACACTTGCAATTTCTTCGATAAATGGATCCTTTCAAATAAAAAAACCTCTCTTCTAATGAAGTTGACTGCAATCAAGCTGGTAGTCAATAGTACCTTGTGTTTCTTTATTCATAGGTACTATTAGCAAGCTTGGCTCACTTGCTGGTACCTTCAAATCCTTGAAAAGGGATAGTAAATTAAGCATTCGCTTGTTTCCCCTCCTTTAAATAATAGGTAGAAAAACGATAAATAATATGCTTTGGAATACCTACACTCTCGCATTTATCTAATACTGAATTAATCCAATTTTGATTAAATTGATTTTTCTTCATTTTAAAACTCTCCTACATTTACTCTTTTTACATCTAAAAGATGCAGTTACTTGCTACTGTGATAACCACTCAAAAAATTCAGATTTTAGCACTCATTACTCTGGCCAAAGCGAATCAATGGTAAGTCCTTCTGTTCCATTAGCTTTTGGTTTGGACATACATAGATTTTATCTATGTCAGCCATCGTTAAGATTAATTGCTCGTCTAAAAATGTTTTATGCATAATTATCGGATTCCCTTCATTTTATTTTTTATGCTTGCCTTTTATTCTAGAAGGGCTAAAAGACAAAGTGGAAAAAAGATTTCACGCTATGTTTTTATGGTTTTCATTAATAGATATATATCTATATTTGATGAACCGACGGTAATATCTATAAAATGCGGCTTGGTAAATAGTACGTTGTTAAAGCTGATTGCATTCTTTAAAAATAACCATTGAGATAAACATATTAGGATAATGTAAATTAATTTAAGCAATATGATCGCTCCTTTTTCAGCAATAATTTCGTACGAATTATATGGTATTTGATTTTAAGAAAACAACGTTTTGGAAGAGAAATATAAAATTTTCAAATGGTTATTTTCGGTAAAACGGATTGATAGATAAAGAGGTAGATAAAAAATATGTATTCGCTTTGTCGAAATAAACAAAGTAAATACAAAAAGTTAGTATTGATAATACTAACTTTTTGTATTATAGTTAATTTAACAGGTAAATAATTTAAATCAGGGGGCGATAAGGATGGGAAAAGAAATGAATTCCAGAGAAATTTATGAAACTATTAGAAGAGCAGGTCTTTCAAATAGTAATCCTGAAGAAGCTTTATTAGTAACAGCTACAATATTAGCTGTTTCAAAACAGAATCGTTCTGAATTACTAAAATTGATTCAAAGCCAGGATGTTTTAGAGGAAATAGAATTGATGATTAAAACGTTGCAAATTGAAGATAATTTTAAACGACTTATGTTAGAAGGTTTTAAAGATGCTTTCACTGAAGCTTACATAAGTTCATTGGTGGATGTTCTTTTAATCATTGAACAAAAGTTAAAAAATTTAACAACCGGCGAAGTATTTGATGAGTTACTCAAATCTATGTGTATGGATAGTAGAGAAATCTTCTGGACTCCAAACAGTATTAACAAAATAGTGAATAACTATTTGTTTAATCAAGAGTCTTCTTATGTCACATTTCACGATGGAACAGCAGGTTATGGGCAATCAACAATGATGTTTGTTAAAGAGGTACCAAGTGTCTCTTTAGCGTTACAAGAAATTAATCCAATTGCTGCAGCTGTATTGCGTATTAGGTTATTTTTAAATGATATTGATGCAACAGTTGCTGTGGGAGATTTAATTGAAAATCCCGCATATGTAGATGGCAATAAATTAGTTCAATTTGATCGAGTATTTATGGCTCCACCATTTGGATTACGCTTAACAGAAGAACAGCAAAATGATATGAAATATGATCAATTCAATCGATTTGTTTATGGGATACCTTCCCGCTCTCAAGGAGATTTAACATTCTTAAGTTGTGGATTAAGTGCAACGAAAGCGGATGGAAAAGCAGCTTTTCTACTCCCAATGGGTGTGTTGTTTAGGAATGGCCCTGAAAAAGAAATCCGTCAACGTTTGATAGACCTTGATGTAATTGAAGCAGTGGTTACTCTGCCACCATTGCTACAACCATATTCAGGTATTAAAACAGCGCTTGTACTTTGCAATAAAAATAAACCTGATACCGGTAAAGGGAAAATCTTAATGATTAATGCAGAAGATCTAGGTGAAATAGTTAATAAGCGTGATATCATATTAAGTGCGGAAAACATAGAGTTAATTAATAATATTCTAATAGAAGGTTTAGAGGTTGAAGAAATGAGTCGGTTTGTTATGGATGACGAAATTCAATCAACACTATTGACACCAAATAATTATATTTATAAAGAAAAATTACAAGTAAGTGAATTTGGTATGGTCTCTATTAATATAAACGAACTGGATAATTTACCAATGAAACCACTAAAGGATCTAGTTGATGTTTATCGTGGCTATAATGCTTCGACAAAAGATGAAGATAAAAATGGAAAGTATGCTGTTTTAAAGATTTCAGACATTCAGGATGGAAAGATTAACCTTGAAGGTATAACGCGCTATTCCATTAAGAACAACGCCAAAATCGAGAATAATCGTATAAGAAAAGGGGATGTTTTATTATCTATTCGTGGAGTGAGTCGAAAAGTAGCATTGTTTGAGAGTGATCGAGATGATGTATTGTTATCTCAAAACTTTGCTGGTATACGTTGTTTGAATTTAATAGATCCTGAATTCTTACTTCTATATTTAGAATCACCGATTGCACAATTTTACTTTAATAAGCATACTGCAGGTACAACTATTACCACATTATCAATAAAAGATTTAAAAGAGTTACCTGTTCCAATTCTTCCATTAGATGAACAACGAAGAATTGTAGAAACACTAGGTGATGAACAAGGTGAAATCAAAAAAGAAATAGAACGTCTAGAAGCACGTCAAAAAGAATCTAAGTTAAAAGCATTCGAGGCAATGGGAATTAATAAAACCTATACAATATTGTGAAGTTAAAGAACTTAACTATCAAGGAGGAACACGAAATGATTACTGGTGAAATAAGAAATAAAATTGATTGGATCTGGACAACACTTTGGACAGAAGGAAATACAAACCCATTAACTAATATAGAACAATTAACATATCTACTATTTATAAAGGGTTTAGATGAAATTGAATTACGAAAAGAGAAAGAAGCTAATTTTCTGGGATTAGAATATAAAGGTTTATTCTCTGAAATGCCTGCTGATTTTAATGACCTTCAAAAAAAACATTGGCCTAAGATGCGATGGACTCAATTTAAGCAATTACCAGCAGAAGAAATGCATCAAGTGATGGTAAGTACAATTTTTCCTTTTATCAAGACGTTAGGTGGTAAAGAGGATTCGGCATTCTCTAAGTATATGAAAGACGCTTCATTCCTTATCAATAAGCCAGCGACGCTTCAAAAGGTTGTAACATCTCTAGATAGTATCCAAATGGAAGAGCGTGATACAAAAGGGGATATTTATGAGTATTTATTATCTAAGTTGCAGACATCTGGAACAAATGGTCAATTCCGTACACCGCGTCATATTATTAAAATGATCGTCGAATTAATGAAACCATCACCTGAAGATTCCATTATAGACCCAGCAATGGGGTCAGCAGGCTTCTTGGTAGCCGCAAGTGAATACTTACGCAAATACCACCAGGATTTGTTCCTTGTTCAAGGGCTAAAAGAGCATTTCCATAACACAATGTTCTACGGAAATGATATGGATACAACGATGTTGCGTATTGGTGCAATGAATATGATGCTACACGGTGTGGATGCACCGAATATTGAGTATCGAGACTCATTATCAGAGGATAACAAAGACGCTGAAAAGTACACATTAGTATTGGCAAATCCACCGTTTAAAGGGTCGCTGGACTATGAATCAGTATCTAATGACTTATTAAAAGTAGCAAAAACCAAAAAAACAGAGTTACTTTTCATATCCTTATTTTTACGTATTTTAAAGCCAGGTGGACGTGCAGCGGTTATTGTGCCAGATGGTGTCCTATTCGGCAGCTCTAATGCTCACAAAGCGATTCGTAAAGAAATCATTGAGAATAATAAACTAGAAGGAATTATATCAATGCCAAGTGGTGTATTCAAACCGTATGCTGGGGTATCCACTGGTATTATGATTTTCACTAAAACAGGTACTGGTGGCACTGATAATGTATGGTTTTATGATATGAAAGCGGATGGGTATTCGTTAGATGATAAACGAATGAAGATTGAAGCAAACGATATAGACGATATAATAGTTCGTTTTAGTAACTTAGATAAAGAAAAAGAACGTAAACGTACAGAACAATCCTTCTTTGTACCAGTTGATGAAATTCGTGAGCAAGGGTATGACTTGTCAATTAATAAATATAAAGAAATTGAGTATGAAGAACTGGAATATTCGTCACCGGGCGAGATTATTGACTACATTCAGGAATTAGAGGATGAAATTGTTATTGGATTAAATGAATTGAAATCTCTAATTAGTGAAGGGTGATTTTATGGAATATGTCAAATTAAAAGAAATATGTGAAATAAAAAAGGGGAAAAAGATAACCGAATCTAAAGAAATTACTGAAGGTAGCGTAAGATACATTCAAATTGATGATTTGCGAAATAACAATAATGTTAAATATTGCTTACCAAACTCTAGCTATGTATATGTTGAAAAGAGAGATCTAATCATAGCTTGGGATGGAGCAAATGCAGGGACGGTAGGTTTTAATTTAGAGGGGGCAATTGGAAGTACCTTAGCAAAAATTTCAATCACTGATTCGAAAATATATGAGCCTTTTTTAGCTTTGTATCTACAATCTAAATTTGATTATTTTCAAAAGACGTCTACGGGGGCAACTATCCCTCATATTTCTAGAGCAGCTTTAGAGAACTTAAATGTCCCTCTTCTATCAATAGAAAAACAAAAAAGTATCTATTCTCTTTTAAATCGAATAAACAAATTGATATTATTGAGACAATCACAAATCTCAGCATTAGATGAGTTAATTAATGCATATTTTTATGATACATTAAAAACAGAATTGAAGTCTTTGGCACTAAATGATCTAATAATAAGCACTCAAAATGGAATGTCAAGAAGAGGTAACGATGAAGAGGGACAACCTGTGCTGAAATTGAAAAATGTAAGAAATAACATAGTGAATTTTAATACTATTAATCGCATTGATTTAACAGAAAGAGAACTATCAACTTATCAATTAGATAATAATGATTTATTAGTAGTTCGTGTAAACGGAAATCCAAGATATGTAGGAAGAAGTGCTGTATTTAAAGGTTATAGAGAGCCTGTATATTTCAATGACCATATAATTAGAGTTAAAGTAGCAAATGTTAATGTAGCGTATTTATCTTATTTATTAAATAGTAATCTGGGGATTTCAGAAATTCAAAAAAACATTAAAACGTCTGCAGGGCAATACACAATTAGTAGAGATGGGTTAAATAAAATAAAACTAATGCTACCTAATGAGATTGTTCAAAATGAATTTATAACAAAGAAAGACATTGTCGATTCGAAAAAAGCAAAATTAAAACATTCACTTGAAAGCCTAGAAACTTTATATAATGCCTTATTACAAAAAGCGTTTAAAGGTGTGTTATACCAAGAACAAGAATACTGTTAATATATCTCAAAGGAGATGAAGTGATGTCGAACTTTGGATTTTTACAGAATAAAAAGTTATTTAATAGTTTTTCTAAAGCTTGTAATGAAGCAGAGAAGGCAATTCAAATTAGTCCGGCGACGTGCGCGATATTATCGCGCCGTGCACTGGAACTAGCAGTTAAATGGGTCTATCAGTTTGATAATGATGTTAAGATTCCTTATCAAGATAATCTATCAAGTTTAATACACGATCATCATTTTTTAGGTATTCTTGATGAAGAATTATTGCCAATGATGAAATATATTGTTAAGTTGGGTAATGCTGCTGTACATACTAATGTGGCGATTACCCGTGATGAGGCTGTATTATCACTGCATAATTTACATCAATTTATTTCGTGGATTGATTATTGTTATGCGGATGATTATACAGCGTCAGAGTTTAATGAATCCTTTCTTTATACGGCAGAGTATAAGCGTGAACGACCTGAAGAACTTCACAATTTGTATGAAGAATTAAGTAAGAAAGATAAATCATTAGAGGATTTACGTAATCAAAATGAAGAACTTCGCAATCAACTAACAGCAAATCGTCAGATACAACAGAAATCAACCCAATTTCAAGTTGATGACATTACGGAGTTTGAAACACGTAAGCGCTATATTGATTTAGATTTAAAATTGGCTGGCTGGGAATTTGGGAAAAATGTATTAGTCGAATATCCTTTGAAAGGAATGCCAAATAGTTCTGGAGAAGGAGCTGCTGATTACGTGTTGCTAGGGACAAATGGTAAAGTTTTGGCTGTTGTTGAAGCAAAACGTACTTCAAGAGATGCAAAAGTTGGTCGTCAACAAGCAAAACTGTATGCGAATTGCATAGAACAAGCACAACGACTTCGGCCTGTAATTTTCTATACAAATGGTTTCGAAACATATATTTGGCACGATGATTATGCAGCACGCCGTACATCTGGTTTTTATACACAAGATGAACTGCAGTTAATTATTGACCGACGAACATTGAAGAAACCTTTGATAAATGTAGAAATTAACGAAGACATTTCAGGAAGATATTATCAAAAAGAAGCAATTTTAGCAGTATGTGATTCCTTTAGTATTAATCGGCGTAAAGCTTTGCTTGTTATGGCTACGGGAAGCGGAAAAACACGTACTGCAATTTCCTTGGTCGATGTGTTAACAAATCATCACTGGATTAAGAATGTATTGTTTCTTGCTGACCGTACATCACTTGTAAAACAAGCATTCCGGAACTTCAACACGTTACTACCAAATTTATCACTTTGTAACTTGTTAGAGAACAAATCTAACCCCGAAGAAGCGCGTATGGTATTTTCAACTTATCCAACGATGATGAATGCAATTGATGAAGTGAAACGTAAAGATGGTAATCGTTTATTTACAGTTGGGCATTTTGATTTAATTATTATTGATGAGTCTCATCGCTCCATTTATAAAAAATACCAGAGTATTTTTAATTATTTTGATGGAATGCTAGTGGGCCTAACTGCGACACCTAAGGATGAGTTAGATAAAAACACATATACGATTTTTGATCTAGAAAACAATGTACCAACATTTGCATATGAGTTCTCTAAGGCAGTAGAAGATAAATATTTAGTGGACTATCGTACCCGGGAGACGACATTAAAGATTTTAGACGATGGAATTCATTATGATGATTTATCTGAAGAAGAAAAAGAAGAGTTTGATGATGTTTTTGAAGATGAGCCAAATGTAAAAGATATTGATAGTTCAGCAATCAATCAATTTGTTTTTAATAAAAATACAATTGATCTTGTATTGCAGGATGTAATGGAGCACGGCATTAAGGTAGAAGGTGGAGACAAATTAGGGAAAACAATCATTTTTGCAAAAAACCACGATCACGCTGAAGCTATTAAAGAACGATTTGATTTGAAATTTCCAGAGTATGGTGGCGAATTTGCTGAAGTAATTGACTACAGTATAGAACACTATCAGACAAGGATTGATGACTTTTCAGATAAAAATAAAATGCCTCAGATTGCAATTTCTGTTGATATGCTTGATACAGGAATTGACGTGCCAGAGGTTGTGAATCTAGTATTCTTTAAAAAGGTTCGTTCGAAGACGAAATTTTGGCAAATGATTGGCCGTGGTACACGTCTCTGCAAAGATTTATTTGGACCGGGAGTGGATAAAGAGTATTTCTTGATCTTTGATTATTTACGTAACTTTGAGTATTTCCGTGCCAATGAAAAAGGTGAAGAAGCGAAGATTACACAAACACTAACAGAGAAACTATTTAACTCAAAAGTAGATATTGTTCGTGAGTTGCAAGATTTACAGTATCAAGTAGAACCTTATTCTAATTACCGCGCACAGTTATTAAAAGAAATATTAGCAGATATACGTGCTTTAAACGAAGAAAACTTCCGAGTACGTCAATATTTGCAATATGTGCATAAATATCAAAATGAAGATAACTGGCAAGCACTATCTATAGTGAAAACAAATGAAGTAAAAGAGTATGTGTCACCTTTGATTACCCCATTTGATGATGATGAATTAGCGAAAAGGTTTGACTTATTAATGTTGACGATTGAATTGGCAAGTTTACAATCTAACAATGCAACTAAACCAATTCGCCGTGTTGTTGATACAGCTGATGCACTTTCCAAATTAGGTACGATACCACAAGTAATGGCGCAAAAAGAAATTATTGATGAAGTACGAACAAATGAGTTTTGGCAAGAAGCATCGATTGCAGACCTGGAGAAAGTACGTGAAGCATTACGTGATTTGATTCGTTACATTGAAAGATCGAAACAAAAAATTTATTATACAGATTTTAAAGATGAAGTAATAGATGTAACAGAAAATGAGTCGATATTAAATGTAAATGATCTTCAAAGTTATCGAAAAAAGGTTGAACATTATCTAAAAGAGCATCAGCACGAAGATACACTTGCTATTTACAAGCTCCGCAACAACAAGCACTTAACGAAACAAGATGTAGAGTATTTAGAGCACATCCTTTGGACGGAACTAGGTTCAAGAGAACAGTATGAAAAGGACTTCGGAGATACGCCAATAACAAAGCTTGTTCGTAAAATTGTTGGATTAGATCGTCAAGCCGCAGTCGAAGCATTCTCTAAGTTTTTATCAGAAGAGAACTTGAATTTACAACAAACTAAATTTGTTGAGCTAATTATTGATTATGTAGTGAAAAACGGAATGCTTGAACGCCAAGCGCTCCAGCAAGATCCTTTTACAACTTTGGGTGGCATTACAGTGGTCTTTAAAGATCAGTTACCAAAAGCAAAAGGGATTTTGGATATTATTGATATGATTAACCGTAATGCTGAAGAAATATCTTAGAAATATATAATATGAACTAAATTAACTAGAAAAAGCAGACTACTATAAAACAGCAATGTAATTTTTATAGGGTCTGCTTTTTTATTTCTGTTTGAATACATATTCTACTTTAGCTTATTTTTCTTTATTCGATTTTTCATTATATATTTGTAATATCTTATTTTGCTCTTCTATTAACTTATTTTGTTCTTCGATTATATTTTTTTGTTTATTAAAATTACTGTGTAAGTTATTTATATCTTCGTTATCTTTTATGTTTTGTCTATATCCTATTAAAAATATTACAATTGCTAATCCAATTAGTGTAAAGAAGTTGTTTTGTTCAATTAAAAAATCTGACAAGAAATCTAAATATGGAAGTACAACTACAGAAAATATTCCGATAAATAAAGCTATCTTACGAACCTGATAAATAGATGTTTTTTCTCCAAGAGATACAATCAGATCGAATATTGAGAAACATACAGCAGAGAATGTAATAGAAACGATTAGTTGCTGATTATTCCTGAAATCGGGAAATATACCTCCTAGTATTATAGATATACCTAGATACATAACAATTTCATTTGATAATTTTCTACTCATAATTTTCCTACTTTCTTACTAATATTATTGATAGATTATTAAATAAATTATAATATAAAATAAGGAATTGGAGGGATAAAATGGAATATGAAGTTGATGAATTAATTCAAAAATATAATCTACCTATAGTTCAACTTGATAACAACAGAAATTATTGGTTAGTTAGGACTAATGCTGGAGCATATTTTGAAGAATTTTTTACGGAAAACTATATTGCTGTGGGGTGGGATGACTTTACTAATTTTGATATGTTTAAAACTAAAAAGAAGGATGAATCTATTACTAAAGAATTAGCAGAAGCTTATCCAAAGGAACAACCGGGTAGGATTTATGGTCAAATACATCGCTTTTTGTATGAGATGAAAATAGGTGATGTCGTAATGATACCTAGTGAGAATTCAACTTTAATAAGATTCGGGATTATAGAGAGTGAACCTCGAATGAGATCGATAAGTGATACAAGAATAGATGAAGGGGCTTGTCCATATGTTAAAGTAAGAACAGTAAAATGGATAAAAACTGTGAGAAGATTAGAATTAGACCCCTATTTATTTAGGATGATGCAATCACATCAGGCGATTAGTAATGCAAATGATTATGCGCATTTTATTGATAGGACGCTCCACTCTTTCTTTATCAAGAATAATAAAGCATTTCTAGTTTTGCCTGTTAAGAAAGAGGGAGATATACCTGCATATGATTTAATTAGATTTGTGGATAGTATTATCGACCTTATTCCCTTGGTTAATGATATTAAAGGTATAGAGCAAGAGTTCGAAAAGGAAGATTTAGATTTAAAATTAAATGTTCAATCTCCAGGTTTCACAGAATTTGTTTCTAATGCTCCTCACTTAATTTTGGGCATTGGGTTGCTGCTTATATTCCTCACAGGGAGTAAGTTTAAAGGGATATCATCTTCAGATGAAGAATACGAGGCGAATTTTAAGGGATTATTTGAAGATGAATTTAAAAATGGTATAGACAACTACGAGCAAATCAAAAATAGAAACATTGAAAATTTTTCTAGAGTTAAAGCTGAACTACCAGAAGACATAAAAAAACTTCTCGAAGAAAGTAATCGAGAAGGTTAGTCACTACTGTAGGGTGAAGAAATTTCGAAAAATTGTTTTATTAATAAAATAGTTGAGGGAGTGAAGATAAGTACGTCGAGGGGGATGTTCAAATAAGCTTTATTATTTAGAGAAAAAAGGATGCCTAAAGTATATTTTTGTATAAGGAAAATCACACCAAATAATACCAAGTAGGTTCCAATTGCTGATATAATATGTAGCATTTTTCTTAGAAATGAGTCCATACTCAAAACTCCCCGGAACATATTTACACTCCCTTTCACTTAGATTTTATTTAAGTATACTGTAATTATGATTAATTTCAAGGAAAAATATTACTTGTAATATTGCTTGTTTGGATAAAAAACTACATATTAAATAGTGTGTAAAAATAGAGGGTCAAACCAGTATAGCAAGAAGTACAGTATTGAAACGCGAGTATATGTATTACCGGTACCCGCAAACAAGATGGTTACATTTTATTCACGCAGTGAAGTAACAAGCGTTAATTTCCGTGAAAGATGTTACAGTTGAATAGCGGTAAAACTTTGATATTACGCACTTTATGCAATTAAGGTGCAAGATGTTACAGCACCAAAAAATGGGCGGCATGATGTACTTCTGCCCCCAAACCCCTTGATATATAGGGATTAGAAAGGTTATGGATGGGAAATGAAAATTTCTTTATATGAAAATCTATAATCAGACATTTTAGAGTAGACCTTTTGTAAGTTCACTGAACTTGCGGGAGGTCTTTTCTTCTATATTTTTTGTCATGTGTACTTAGATGTTCATGGTTGTATTTATGTCAGCATGCCACTATCTCTTCTGGACTTCTTAAAGCGATTTCATTAGTGCTTCTTCAACTTACCTCTTTAGGTAGATTTTCGGAACCGACCTCTGCTACAATACCAAGTTGCTCAAAAATAAATCTCATTCATGAGCTCTCCTGGAATACAAAGATATGTACCAAACGCAAAGTAACGATTGACCGAGTCTTTGCGGATGCAAAAGAAAAGCATTGAATGCGATGGACAACCCTAAGGGGACAAAAAATTGTCCATGCAGGTGACGCTTATTTTCGCTGCCAAGAACATGAAGAAGATGGCCAATTGGAATTGGGAAAGTCCACAAATGGCCTAAAAAGTATATAAGGATCGGTCTATTCATCGGAGAAAAGCAAAAAATAAAGAAGGAATTTAGAAAATCGGTCCCTATTGGGTCATTCTTAATTTCTTTATGTATACAATCTGAAAGCATACATAAAGGCGTGGTTTTTATAACTCTACACTATCTTTATTACAAGAGATAGATTAAGGTGTTAATCAGCAATCGTTGTTTTATTTTTAGTAAGGTAAGGAATTAGAGAAAGTGCCAGTCACCACCCGTTAGGAAAATTATTCAATGCTTGTGAATTCCTTGATATTGTATATCACATGGTTACATGTTGGTGAGCTGATAAAAGAGGTGAAATCCTATTATACCAACCAAGAAATATTCTTATTTCAAGACTTCTAGCCGTTCTTTAAATGTTTATCGAAGCGTTCTCGGTGTTTGGTTATTGTGAAAGTACTGTGAATTAATCACAGAATCACTTTTGTTAATAACGTCTATCAGAAATAGCGGAATAGCGGAGAAGTTTCAACAACTTCATGGATTTAATTAAACATCTTAAAATTTACAAACTATGAAGTCACTAGAGAGTTTTATATACAAGGAAAAAAACGTTCTGACGGCCCACCTGCTTTGGCAACTTAGAGAGCTAAACTGGCTGGAGCAAACAATAAAATTAGTTTCACATGGTCCCGCTGATAGTGGAAAACTGTATATGACAATTAGAGGCTCGTATAAGGGTTTTAATGTTTATTTCGCTCTATGGGAAACTAGCTAGAAGAGCAAGCAAGAAATCTTATTCGTTAGATAGCTGTAACTCTAGAAGTCGTTCTGAAAATTCACAAAATTTTTTCTGGTGTATATTATCTTGTATGACAAGGAGGAAGTTTACTATGTTAGTTAACGGCAGACCAGAAGAGTTGGTTAAGTACAGTAAAGGTCCATATTACAAAGAGAAATTTTTACAAGTTGTTAAGGAAAGGTGGGAACTGACAGACTTGCAAATAAGAATGACGTATCTTGTTTCCGATCTTGCCCTCAATGCGGAAGGAGTATTTTCGATTACGCATCAAAACTTCTTAAGAATGTTTGAGGAACGGTTTAGGATGGAGGTTAGCTTATCATCAGTGAGAAGATTCTTTGGACTCTTGTCCAAAATAGAGGTCTTGTCTATTCATCATGCTAAAAGGAAAAATAATCAGCAATCAGCCAATATCTATATCGTTAATGTATCGCAAGAAGGTGAACAATTGAATGAGCATCCTTCTGACACTCCTGTTGAGCAGCCGGTAGAGCAGCATAACAAAACGATAAATAATATCTTTAATAAACCTTTAACTGATTTCAATTGTAATTTCAAGGAAGCTATATCACCTGCTAGATTCAAGGCCTTATTAATCAATGCCTGTCAGCAGTTTTATCGCGAATTCTCGATTGGGAGATACTCCAAAAAACAATGGATCACATTGATTGAAAAATTTGCGACAGATACGATTGAAAGTGATCGTTATCGAAATGTGCCTATACATAATATGAAGGGCTATGCTTATCAATCGTTAAAAATCATCACCGCTAATTCTGATTATAAACATTCAGATGACTTTGATGACTATCAAAAGGTCATGAATGAACTCGGACAGGGTAAAAACAATCGCTATACATTGGATTCGAATTCAAAATTATATGACTGGATAAGTCATTAACTTGTCATTCGTTTTATAGTAAATAAGAGGAGGTTACCTGATAGTCTAAATTCCTTATAGATTCGTTAATAGTTATGTCTTTCTAAAGCATTGTTTTCCTGAGATGAAAATAATAGGGGTATGAAGGGGCCAGGGTTGTTTATATAGCTTAAAAAATAGATTCCAACCTTCTAGGAGGAACCTGTACTCCTCGGTTTTGACGGAGATTTAATATAGGATGAAAAACAAAATATTATTTCCATAAATTCCATATTGCAATATAGTTGAATCCAGATTAAAATAAAAAAGCAGTCAACGAGAGAGCTTGAAAGAGAGAAGCGCAAAGGCTGCAGGTTCGAGTTTTTCATGGCTCACCAACTATAAAACGTGCGGGTGTGGCGGAATTGGCAGACGCACCAGACTTAGGATCTGGCGCCTTACGGCGTGGGGGTTCGACTCCCTTCACCCGCACTTATATGCGGAAGTAGTTCAGTGGTAGAACACCACCTTGCCAAGGTGGGGGTCGCGGGTTCGAATCCCGTCTTCCGCTCC